>VERS01000266.1 GCA_018882545.1 Mycobacterium sp. | reverse complement strand
GCCGTATTGGGTGAGCACGTCACCGGGCCGTTGAGCGGTGGCCGAGGGCATGTTCTCGGCCATCGGGACGGTCGCGATGACGTCGATCGGAAGCTTCCGGTCCGCGACGAGCACCATGGTGGCGATCACTGCGGCAGCCCCGGCCATATCGGAGGTCATGTGGTGCATCTGGGCGGCCGGCTTGATGGAGATCCCACCGGTGTCGAAGGTGATGCCCTTCCCGATCAACGCCACGAGGGGGACCTTCCCGGACTTCTTGGCCCGCCCTCCGCGGTAGGTCAGACGCACCAGTCGTGGGGGATTGGCCGAGCCCTTTCCCACGCCGATGATGCCTCCGTAGCCCCGCTTGGCCAGAATCTTCTCGTCGAGCACCTCGACGGCCAGTCCGGCCTCGCTGGCCAGAATCCTTGCTCGTCTGGCGAATTCGTCGGGATGCAGGTGGCTGGGTGGGGTGTTGACCAGATCGCGGGCGGTGGCCACCGCCGTGGCGATCGCTACCGCGCGGGCGGCTTGGCCTTTGGCGCCGGCGGCGGTGCTCAAGGCCGTGATCGCCGATAGGCCCGGCTCCTTGGGTGCGGTCTTCGCGCTGCGGAACTCGTGCATCTGATACGCCCCCAGGATCAGACCCTCGACGGCTGCGCCAAGGTGCAGTTCGGAGAGCAACGTGATGACCGAGTTCACCCCGCTCAGTGCGCGGGCCGCTGAGCCGGAGGCCCGGCGGATCACTTCGGCCGGCCAGTCGTCGCGCGGGGCACCCAGGCCGACCGCCAGCACGCTGCCCACCGGCAAGGACGGAACGTGTAGCCGGGTGAGTTGCTCGGGTCCGGCCTTCGCGCCAAGAGCCCGAAGAGCCACCTCGATTTCGCCGATCGTTTCCGCGTCGAGGAACGGCCCGCCCACCACTGTCGGGGCGCCCTCGTCGGCGGGTCCGCTGACCACGGGTACGAGGAGGACCGAGGCGCCGGAGCCACGTTTGGGAACCGTGTTTCCGACGGTGACGCTGGGAGTGCAGTAACCGGGTTGGGTTCTCACCAGGCCCACCCTATCTGGGGATATAGCCGATGCTGGCGGGGTGTGGACGGGTATCGACGGTCAACGACGGTTATAGAATCGCGCCATGTCCCCGGCCACCCTCGAATTCACGGTGCAACGCAGCGCCCACCCGGCGAGCGAGGTCGAACGGGCCGCGATCCTCGCCGAGCCCGGATTCGGCCGGTACTACACCGACCACATGGTGTCGATGCTCTACACCCGCGATCGCGGCTGGCACGACGCGCAGGTGGTCCCCTACGGACCCATCGAACTCGATCCTTCGGCGATCGTGCTGCACTACGCCCAGGAGATCTTCGAGGGACTCAAGGCCTACCGGTGGGCCGACGGCTCGATCGTCTCGTTCCGCCCAGAGGCCAATGCGGCCCGGTTGCGGGCCTCGGCACGCCGGCTGGCCATCCCGGAACTCCCCGAGGAGTTGTTCATCGAGTCGCTGCGCCAGCTGATCGCGGTGGATCACGACTGGGTTCCGGCTGCCGGGGGCGAGCAGTCGCTGTACCTGCGGCCCTTCATCATCGCCACCGAGCCGGGTCTGGGTGTCAGGCCGTCGGCGGAATACCGCTATCTGGTCATCGCCTCGCCGGCCGGCGCGTACTTCAGCGGCGGCATCAAACCGGTCAGTGTGTGGCTGTCTACCGAATACGTCCGGGCCAGCCCGGGGGGGACCGGGGCGGCCAAATTCGGCGGCAACTACGCGGCCTCGCTGCTGGCCCAGGCCGAGGCCGCCGGGCACGGCTGCGATCAGGTGGTGTGGCTGGACGCGATCGAGCGGCGCTACGTCGAAGAGATGGGCGGGATGAACCTGTTCTTCGTGTTCGGCAGTGCCGGCTCAGCCCGGCTGGTCACCCCCGAGCTGAGTGGTTCGCTGCTGCCCGGCATAACCCGTGATTCGCTGTTGCAACTGGCCGGTGACGCCGGATTCGGCGTCGAGGAACGCAAAATCGACGTCGAGGAGTGGCGCAAGGGCGTGGCCGCCGGGGAGATCACCGAGGTTTTTGCCTGTGGCACCGCTGCGGTGATCACACCGGTGGCGAAGGTCAAGTACGGCGAGGGAGAGTTCACCGTCGGCGACGGTGCGCCCGGAGAGGTGACGATGGCCCTGCGGGACACTCTCACCGGGATTCAGCGCGGCACATTCGCCGATACGCATCATTGGATGACCCGGCTCCGCTGACGCTTCGCGGGTGGTGTTGGATGACCCGGCTCCGCTGACGCTTCGCGGGTGGTGTTGGATGACCCGGCTCCGCTGACGCTTCGCGGGTGGTGTTGGATGACCCGGCTCCGCTGACGCTTCAGATCTAGCCCGTGGCGACGGTATTGCGACCGGCACGCTTGGCTTCGTAGAGTGCTGCGTCCGCGCGGGCCAGCCACGAACCCAGATCTTCGCCGTTCTGCAACTCCGCGGCGCCGATGCTCACGCTGACCGCGAAGAGTTTGCCGAACGGCACCTCGGCGATGCGCCGGCGCAGCTTCTCGGCCGCCGCCACTGCATCGCGCAGACCGCAGTGCCGCAGCAGAACCAGGAACTCCTCACCGCCCCAGCGCCCGACGACGTCGGTGCTGCGAACCTGCTCGCGCAACCGGGTGGCGATCTCGATGAGTACTCGGTCGCCGGTCTGGTGGCCGTGCGTGTCGTTGATCGACTTGAAACGGTCCACGTCGACCATCAGCAGGGTTAATGCCTGGCCGTGTCGCTGCGCCTGGGAAAGGTCGGCGGCCAGCAGATCGGTGGTGTGGCGCCGATTCCACAAACCGGTGAGCGGGTCGGTGACCGCCAGCTCGGTCAGCTCGGCTTCGAATTGCTTGCGCTCACTGATATCTCTTGTCACGCCAAGGATTTCGACAACCTTACCGTCGGCATCGACATGCGGGATAACCTGCAGTTCGCCCACCATGATGGAGCCGTCTTTGCGGTAGTACTCAAGTTCGCCGCGGAAGGTCGGCGGCTCGTCGCCCTCGGCTATCGAGGCGAACAAACCCGCGAAGTAGTCGCCCACAATGGCGGCCGACTGCGGTGGATGAATCTCCTCGACGGTCTGCCGCATCGCCTCGGCCGGGGTGAAGCCGCGCACCCGCTCGACGGCCGGGCTGACGTAGGTGATGGCACCGTCTAGGCCCATGGTCCAGATGACCTCCCAGGCGTTGTGTGCCAGAAGGCGATGGCGCCGTTCGGAGTTGCGCAACTCCTGCTCGACCAGGTGAAGTTTGGTCACGTCGTGAAGGGCGCCCTCCACGACGACGGTGCCGTCCGCCCGTTGCCGCGACCGGATCCAGCCCCGGCTGTAGGTGGGACTGCCGCCGAGGTGGCGCCACTTCAACTCAACGTGGGCGTCCCGGCCCGGCGGGAGGTTGATCACAGCTTCGAGGCGGTCGGCGTATGCCGGGTCGATCCGGCCGAGAATCATCGCGGCATCAGAGGTGCTCCCCGGCTCAGGCCGGTGCCCGACCAACACTGTCTGCGGGCCGTCGTTGACGAACTCGAAGGCGACATCCGGTTTGACCCGCAGAACGAAAAACAGCAGCCCGCTACTATCTGCCATCTGCGCGAACCACTCCGAATCCGGCATTAAATCGACCCTTTCGAACCCGCCGGTCTCACCGGTTCACACTACCCGCCGGCCCTTGGCGTCGGGTGCAGTCAATGACCTAACTGCGGATCGCAAGACCGACGGCGGTCAGCGTGGTGGCCACCTCCACCGCGGCCCCGATGACATCGCCGGTGATCCCGCCGAATCGGCGGACGCAGTGGCTGATCAACGCCGCGGCGCACAGCAGGGCGATTGCGACCGCCACCAGACCCTGCCTCGGCCGCGGGGTCGCCAGTGTTGCCCCGGAGGCGACCAGGACCACCCAGGCGGTCACCGTCAGCCGGGACTGGCTGTTCGCCACCTGTGCGCCCAGGGTGCTGCCCGCGGCCGCAGGGATACCCCGGCGCGTGGCCAGCACCGCGGCGACCCGGCCGGCCGTCACTGCGGTGACCGCCGCGGCGGCGCCGGTCGGGCCGGTCGGCAAGGCCGCGAACGCCGACGCCTGGGCCAGCAACACCAGCACCACCGCAGCGACGCCGAAGGGGCCAGTCGACCCGTCGCGCATCACCTTCAGAGCACGGTCGGCCGGACCGTAGCAGCCGAGTCCGTCAGCGGTGTCGGCAAGACCGTCGATGTGCAGGCAGCGGGTCAGGGCCAGCAGTGTGCCGACCGCCAACAACCCGGCCAGCAGGCTGCGTTCGCCGAAGGCCCAGTGGCCGGCCAACAGCGTTGCCGCGACGGCCAGGCCCAGCGCCGCGCCGACGACCGGCAGCATGGTGACGGTCCGCTGGTCCGGAGCGCTGTCGCGACACCCCACCGGGAGCACCGTCGCGAAGGCGAAGGACTTCGCCAGATCGGCGATCACCCGGCGCCGATCGCCCCGGGGCCGGAAACCCCCGCATCGGTGAAGGTGGCCATCGACGCCAGCGTCGCCACGGC
>VERS01000265.1 GCA_018882545.1 Mycobacterium sp. | reverse complement strand
GTCTGGCACCGACGCCGGCGAGCGCATCGAGCTGGCGGTCGGCGGTCTGGCCGATGCGATCGCCGACGGGCACCAGGTAGTTGCGGTAGATGGTCGCCGCGCCCGCGGCCATCGCACACGTCGGCCCCTGAGTGTAGTCGTTCGCGTAGCCCGCCACACCGCGTTCGGGAGTGACGTCTTCGGACACCATCTCCAGCAGATTGAACTGCGAGGCCACCTGGAACAGCGCACCCTCGTTGGCGGGGTCGGCGTGCATCGGGCCGACGTCGCCCACCATGACGTTGAGCGAGCTGCGTTCCCCTCGGGCGGGATTGACCCGCGCACGCAGCTCGCCCAACGTCGGCATGGTGAGTTCGCCGATGCCGTAACGCTTTCCGTTCACCTCCGAGACCAGTACGTCGCCCTCGACCCGGAGCCGGCTCTGGGTGTTGGCGTAGCCGTCCTCGGTGAAGCCGGTGAGTCGTTCGAACCAGTTCATCTGTCGCCCTCCCCGAGCTGGGCGCGACGACGCAGGACGCGGTGCTGCTCCTCGGTGTCGGGCACCGGATGGTGGGCTTTGCTGCTGCCGGCCCGCAGGTCCTGCATGCGGTCGATCACCTCGGGATAGCCACGGCCCTCGGTGTCGATCAGGAAGGCCCCGACGACGGTTCCGGTCCGGCCCTTACCCCCCCAGCAGTGGGTAACGACGACTCGTCCCGCACCCAGCTCAGCTCGGATGTGGTCGAGGATCTCGTCGTAGCCGTCGTCGGCGATGACGGAGGTGTCCGGGATCGCGAAACGTCGGTAATGGACTCCCTCGGGCAGCAGCCCGTCGTAGGGCACCATCGGCGATCCGTCCCAGGTCCGTTCGCCGGCTTCGGTCAGGTCGACGAAGGAGTTCACGCCGGCGCCGGTGAGGACGGCGAGTTTGCGCGTGGCCTTCTCGACGGTCTTGTGGCCCGGGTACTCGGTGGCCAGGAATCGCCCGGGCACAATCCAGTAGCCGTGCACAATGTCGTCGTGCTCCCACGACGGGGTGTTGCGATTGTTGTCAGTCATGCTGGTCTCCTTGAGGTTGTAGGTGGTTGACGGATTCGGAAGGCGAGCAGCCGTTACCGCTCGCTACGGAGATCCGCCAACACCTCCTCCAGGCGCTGCGGGCCCAGCGTCCCGCGGCGGTAGGCCGACCAGGCGATCGCCCGCACCATCGGCGCGGTGAAGGCCCGCCGGTTGCTGTTGGGCTGGCGCAGGGGTTCGATCGCAGAGCCGTCGGCGTAGACGAAGGCCTGCTGCCGCACTCCGCGCGAGACCCACTCCGGGGTCTTGCCCAGCAGCACGGCGGTCTCGGCAGTGCTGAAGTAACGCTCGCGAGGTTCCTCGTCGAGGGGAGGCTCCTCCACCGGCTCCCCCGCCGGGCCGGCCAGCGCCAGGAAGGTCTCGATCTGGGCGCCCAGCGACGTCATCGCGGCGGCGGCCATCGCCGCGTCATCGAGGCGGAACACACCTCTGATCTCGCTGCGAATCGCCGCATCCATCTGGTTGATACCGCCGTCGACGGGGACGGGAGTCAGCTGGGACCCGATCAGCAGGTCGATCCCGTGGCGATGCAGCGTCAGGCTCAAGGCACGCAGATGTTGTTCGCGCGCCAGGTCCTGCCAGAACGGCAACCAGATGGGCCGCCGCTTGGCGAAGGCCCGGCCCAGCGCCTCGCCGACCGCATCGATGGTCGACAGATCATCCGCGCAGGCGGCCTCACCGGGATCGAAGGCGAACGCTTTCCCGATGACCGCGCCGTACTCGGCGGCCTTGGCCACCAGCATGTCCAGTCGCGCCGAGGTCTCGTGGTCCCCCAAGACGTATATCGCCTGGCTGGTGTTTGTGTTGGTCATCGGTCCCCCCGTTCGTGTCGTGTGTGGTCCTGCTCCTGTCGAATACTGTCGGCTGATGTGCCGTGCGACCTATGTGCAATTCTAGCAATTAGGTCGGTAGTTTTCAATGCCGTCAGACGACTAGGCTCACGGTCATGTCCAACGGCGACAGCATCATCGAGCCCACGGTAACGCAGGGGTCTGACAAAAAATTCCATCCCTTTCCCAGACCGACCCTCGCCGTGGACACCGCTCTGCTCACCGTGGACCTGGACCGGGGTCAGCTGCAGGTCGTGGAACTGGAGCGGGAGGACATCGGCAAGTGGGCGCTGCCGGGCGCCTTCGTGCGTGAGCGCGAGACCCTCGCCCAAGCCGTGCAGCGCTGCCTCAAGGAGAAACTCGGGGTCCAGGGCGTGCGGCCCCGCCAGTTGCAGGTGTTCGACGATCCCGACCGAGACCACCGGGATTGGGTGATCTCGGTGGCCCATGTGGCCGTCGTGCGGCCCGAACAGATCGCGGCGCTGGGTACCGGCCGGGCCGCCAACACCCGCCTGGCGCCGGTCGACCGTCCCGGCGAGCTCGCCTGGGACCACCCGCAGATCGTCAGGCTGGCCAAGGAGTACGTCCGGACCCGCTACCAGGCCGAGGCGGACCCCGAGCGGATCCTGGGTCCCCGCTTCACCTTCAGCGAGCTCCAGCGGGTTCACGAGGCGGTCCTCGGGGAGGAGCTCGACCGGTTCGCGTTCCGGCGGGCGATGCGGGATTTGGTGGTGGCCACCGAGGTCACCAAAGACACCGGCGGTCGACCCGCGAAACTTCTGCGGCGCCGGCAGGACTGAACGGGACCGAGCGGGGCCGACCATCACTGCCTCCCGCCGGCCAGATACCCGCTCGACGGCGTCCCGCTGAACGGATCGAACGCCGCCCGAAGACGAGCCAGTTCCCGGGCGGCGGCGATCGCGGCGATGGAACCGCTCCTGGTGGCGGCGAACGCGCGGCTTCCGGCTTGCCGCGCCGCGGCCTCGATCGGATCCCCGTCGACGTCGATGTCCGCGCTCATCCGTGCCGCCTGGGCGGCGATCCGGGCCGGGTGAACACCCGACGGTCCGCCGCCGCTGAAGAATCCGCCCTTGACGAGCACCGACACCGTACTGGCCGGCCCACTTCCGCTGACCCGCAACGCACCCGGGCCGTCGATACCCTCCACGCCGCGCAGCAGTTCCACCGTCGACGCAGCCACCTCGTTGGCCTCCGTACGCCGGATCTCGACGAAGTCACCGGGCTCGTCGCTCCACGCCCGATCCCCGATGCTGAGGCGCAGGACGCCGTCAGCCTGGTAGCGGAACTCCACCAGGGGCGCCGTCGCTGCGGCGGCCGGCGAGATGGTGAACACATCGCGGGGATGCAGCATGCCCACCAGGTAGGCCGCGATGAACGTCTGGAACGACCGCCATTGGTCCTCGACGCTGAAGCGGGTCGGAGGGGGTTCTTGAGACATCTCGACTCCCGGGTGTCCGGGCCCCGTGACGGGGCGCTCTTGCCGGCACCTTCTGGTGCTGGCCGCTTCGTCATCCGAGCCACCCACGAGCGTGGGGTTGGCGCACCGCCTAGTCGGAGCTTGGCGACGGTGTCTCGTGAAGCTGCCCTCATTGTAGCAGAATTGCGAAATCCTGGGAAGCCGTCAGGGTCTGTGCCCGAACGGTTTACGTGAGTATTTTTCGGGCGCATAGTCCAGCGTGCAGAGGTATAACCCGATGTTGGACGGCCGCCGCGCCATCGGCCTTGCGTCCGCCTCACCGGGCGCCGCGGGTTGAGCCACACGGGTGACCATCGACCCTGGCCGCCGCGGTCGCGCCGGCCTAGCGTCGGAGGCTGGGAGGTTGTGATGATCGAGGAACTGCAGGACATGCCCGCCGGCGTCCACGGCATCCGGATATCCGGCCGGGTCAGCGCCGATGATTTCGCACAGTTCAAACCCGCGCTGGACCGGATGATGGACGCCGAGGAGATCCGCTTTGTGGAGGTCATCGGGCCCGACTACGACGGGTTCGGGCCCGGAGGGTTGTTGGCCGACTTCAAACAGAGCTTCAGCACCCTCAAGCACCTGCGCGCCTTCAAACGCACCGCCGTGGTCAGCGACAAGGAGTGGGTCGCGCACATGATGCATGCGCTGGGCTGGATGATTCCCGGCGAGGTGGCGGTGTTCGGCATGGACGAACTCGAGGACGCCAAGCGGTGGGCGGCCGGCTGAGAAGAGCGCGCGGCGGGATCTCTCCGTAGCCGCCGCCCGGCGGGACGGCATACGGTAGGCGCGCCCACCTCCGAGCGACAACGGCCGAATCCCCGACCGGCAAAACTCTCCGCCGCAGCAGTTGTCGCTCGGAGACGGGCAACAGGAGGCCAGCACTCCCGCACCGTCACGAGTAGCGTGATAGCCCGGCGGGCCGGGAAGTCCGGCTGGATATCGTCAGCCCGGTACCTCGGCAGCCGATCACAAAGCACGACGGAAGATCGGGTGAACCCATGCTGACGGCGGCACTTCTGGTCACGGCTCTGCTGTTCGGAGGAATGGTTCTCTACTCTTTCGGGTTCGCCGCCTTCGTGTTTTCCGCCCTACCGATGGAGACGGCGGGTCCCACCATCCGCCGCGCCTTCCCCCACTTCTACATCTT
>VERS01000755.1 GCA_018882545.1 Mycobacterium sp. | reverse complement strand
GGGTGATGACGCAGATCTGCGGTTAGGTAGGCCTGCACGCCGGCCGCTCGGGCGGCATCGAGCAGGGAGTCGCCCGCTCCACCGCACACCGCGACTCTGGCGATTGGCGCCTCCGGGTCGCCCGCCGCGCGAACCCCCCAACTCGTCTGCGGCAAAACCGAACTCACCAGATCGACGAACTCGGTCAGCCGCATCGGCCGCGGTAGGCTGCCGATCCGGCCGATGCCGGTGCCGGTGGGAAGCGAGGCGATGCCGAACACGTCGAACGCCGGCTCCTCGTAGGGGTGCGCGGTCCGCAGGGCGGCCAGCACCTGCCCGCGCAGACCCGTCGGGGCGATCATCTCGACCCTGTCCTCGATGACCCGTTCCACCGTCCCCACCGTCCCGATCGCCGGCGCCGCCGCGGTGCCGGGCAGGAATTGACCGGTGCCGGTCACGCTCCAGCTGCACTGCGAGTAGTCCCCGATCTGACCAGCCCCGGCGGCGAAGAGCGCCGCGCGCAGCGCCTCGGCGTTGTCAACCGGAACGAAGACCACCCACTTGTCCAGCGCCGGGCCGCTCGCGGCGGGATCGAGTACCCCGTCCACGGCCAGACCCAAGGCCTCGGCCAGCGCGTCGGACACCCCCGGGTTGGCCGCGTCGGCGTTGGTGTGGGCGGTGAACAGCGCGGAGTGGTTGCGGATGAGTCGGTGGATCAACGCGCCCTTGGGCGTATCGACCGCCACGGCGTCGACCCCCCGCAGCAGCAGCGGGTGGTGGGCGACCAGAAGTCCCCGCGGCGCGACCGTGTCAACCACCGCCGCAGTGGCGTCGACGGCGAGAGTCACCGAATCGACCGGCTCGTCGGGATCGCCGCAGACCAGACCCACCGAGTCCCAGTCATGGGCCAGCCGCGGCGGGTAGGCGCCGTCGAGCACCGCGATCACCTCGGCCAGAGCCACACTCACCGCAGCACCTCCGACACCGCCGCCACCAGTGCCGGCCACTCCGGACGCACCGCCGCCCGCAGGTAGTTGCGGCCGAGCCCGACGAAGGTGTCGCACCGGCGCACCGCAATACCGTTGGCGTGCAGATGCTTACGCATCAACAC
>VERS01000264.1 GCA_018882545.1 Mycobacterium sp. | reverse complement strand
GCCCCGGCCGCCGAACCCTCGGACGCAGCAGCCGCACCTGCCGCGGCGGCCGGCCAGACCGCCGCCCCCGCTGCCGATCCCCCGGCCAAGGGCTTGGGTATCGCACCGGGCGCCAAACGCCCGGGCGCCAAAAAGGCCCCGGCAGCCCCGGTCGCCGAGGCAGCGCAGAGCGACCCAGTCGCCGAGGCCTCCGCGCAACCGCCGTCCGCACCGGCCACCGAGCCAGACAATGGTGCGGCGAACGGGCCACCGGCCAAGGGCCTGGGCATCGCCAAGGGTGCCCGGCCGCCGGGCAAACGCGGCTAGACCCCAGCAAGCCCGCGGCTAGCCGACCTTGACCAGCTGGACCGGGGCCTGTGTTACCTGGCCGCCGGGACAGTCGCCGTTGGAGTCGGCGGTGACCGTTCCGGCCAAGGTGGCGGCGTCCACCGTGTACCGGATGTCGACCGCCGCGTAGCTTCCGTCCGCACAGACCACCCCGTCGGGCTTGACCACGTCGAAGACCCAGCGGCCGCCGGTGAGCGTGGCCACGCTCGTCCAGCCGCGGTTGCTGACGATGCTGGCGGTGCACCCCTCGTTCGCGCAGGTCGAGGTGACGGTCGAGTAGAACTCGTCGGATCCGCCCTGCAGCGAGTAGGTGCCGTTGAAAGACTGGGCAGCCCAGGCGGCAGGACCTGGCGCCAGCAGGGCCACCGCTGACAGGGCGCCGGCCGCGGCAAGACCGCGGGTGGTGACTCGACTCATCTCGTGTGCCTCCTGTGACTGTTGGTGCGAAGTTAACAGGCCCCGGACGCCCCTGGCAGCGACCGTTTCCGGCATGTAGCGAAAACGAGCGCGAGATGTGACTGGAAAAGCTCTTGGCACTCCATGGAAGAATCAGCGTCGTGAGCACCCACCAGCTGCCGTGGCACACAACCAGCCATCACCCGCGGCCGCGGACCTTTGCGCAGTCCACCAAGCTGCAGGACGTCCTCTACGAGATCCGCGGCCCGGTGCACGATCATGCCGCGCGTCTGGAGGCCGAGGGTCACCGCATCCTCAAGCTGAACATCGGCAATCCCGCCCCGTTCGGGTTCGAGGCACCCGACGTGATCATGCGCGACATGATCCAGGCGCTGCCGAATGCGCAGGGCTACTCCGATTCCAAGGGCATCCCGTCGGCCCGCCGCGCGGTAGTCACCCGCTACGAGCTCGTCGAAGGATTTCCCCGCTTCGACATCGACTCGGTCTTTCTGGGCAACGGCGTCTCCGAGCTCATCACCATGACACTGCAGGCTCTGCTGGACAACGGCGATCAGGTCCTGATCCCCGCGCCGGACTACCCGCTGTGGACCGCATCGACCTCGCTGGCCGGCGGGACACCCGTGCATTATCTGTGCGACGAAACCAACGGTTGGCAGCCCGACATCGCCGACCTCGAGTCCAAGATCACCCCGCGCACCAAGGCGCTGGTGGTGATCAACCCCAACAATCCCACCGGAGCGGTCTACAGCCGGGACGTGCTCCAGCAGATGACCGACCTGGCTCGTAAGCACCAACTTCTGCTGCTGGCTGACGAGATCTACGACAAGATCCTGTTCGACGACGCCGAGCACATCAGCCTCGCGACAGTGGTACCGGACCTGCTGTGCCTTACCTTCAACGGGCTGTCCAAGGCCTACCGGGTCGCCGGCTACCGATCAGGCTGGCTGGTGGTGACCGGACCCACCGAGCACGCCACCAGTTTCATCGAGGGGATAAGCCTGCTGGCCAACATGCGACTTTGCCCCAATGTTCCTGCACAGCATGCCATTCAGGTGGCTCTGGGTGGTCATCAGAGCATCGAGGATCTCGTGCTCCCCGGTGGCCGCCTGCTGGAGCAGCGTGATGTGGCGTGGGAGAAGCTCAATGAAATTCCCGGCCTGTCGTGCGTCAAGCCGCGAGGTGCGCTCTACGTCTTCCCGCGGCTTGACCCGGAGGTGCACGACATCGTCGATGACGAGAAGTTGGTGCTGGATCTTCTCCTGGAGGAGAAGATCCTGGTGACGCAAGGCACCGGCTTCAACTGGCCGGCACCGGACCACCTTCGGATTGTGACGCTGCCGTGGGCGCGCGATCTGGCCAAAGCCATTGAGCGGCTTGGCAATTTTCTGGCGAGCTACCGGCAGTAGCCGGTGGCGCACTCGCATTCGCACACCGGCCCCACCCCGCTGAGTCCGCTGGCGGCCCGGATCGTCGTGGCGGTCCTCACCCTCATAGCCCTTGCAGTGGTAGGCGGAGCGGTGTTGCTGTGGCCGTCGGGAAACAAGGCTGACATCCCGCTGCCGTTCCAGAACGCGGCCGGCGGTTCGGTGTCGACCGAGGGCGGGCACGTGGTGTCCAGCACCCTCGGCGATTGCGGCAGCCCGTCGCGCGGCCAGGTGCTCACCGGCGAACCTTCGCCCGGCCTTCCCGGCAGCGGCAGCTGCGTGCAGTCGATCGTGGCCATCGGATCCGGACCCAACGCCGGCGCCCGAACGCTGCTGGAGTTCTCCGAAGGCCCCGGCCAGCCCAGACTGTCTGCCGGAGACCAGATCAGGGTGTTCCGGCAGGTCGATCAGCAGGGGGTGACCAGCTACGGCTTCTACGACTACGAACGTGGCTGGCCACTGGCGGCGCTGGCTGTCGCGTTCGCCGTCGTGATCATCGCCGTAGCCCGCTGGCGGGGGCTGCGAGCGCTGGCCGGCATCGTCATAGCCTTCGCCGTTCTGGTCGTGTTCATGCTGCCCGCTCTCCGGGACGGTGCACCGGCCGTTCCGGTGGCACTCGTGGCGTCGTCGGCCATCCTGTTCGGGGTGATCTATCTGGCGCACGGCATCAGCCTGCGGACGAGCGCGGCCCTGTTGGGTACCCTGACCGCGATGCTCCTCGCCGCCCTATTGTCATGGGCGGCAATCGAACTGACACACTTGACCGGTCTGTCGGAAGATCGCAACAATGAGGTCGCGGCTTACCTGGGCAATGTGTCCATCAAGGGTCTGCTGCTTGCCGGTTTCATCATCGGCTCCCTCGGGGTGCTCAACGACGTGACCATCACGCAGGCCTCGGCGGTGTTCGAGTTGGCACACCTCAGTCACGGGACGCGCCGGGAGGTATTCCTGCGGGCGATGCGGGTGGGCAGCGATCACATCGCCAGCACGGTGTACACGTTGGTGCTGGCCTACGCCGGCAGTTCGCTACCGCTGCTGCTGCTTTTCAGCGTCGCCAACCGCTCCCTGACGGATGTGCTGACCAGCGAGAGCGTCGCGATCGAGATAGCCCGCTCGGCGGTCGGGGGCATCGCGCTGGCACTGGCCGTTCCCCTGACGACAGCGGTCGCGGCGGTCCTTGCCACGCCTACCGCCGCTCCAGCAGTCCCAGCAGATACTGGCCGTAGCCGGACTTGATCGCGGCTGCGCCCCGCGCCTCGAGGGCGGCGTCGTCGATGAAGCCCAGCCGCCAGGCGATCTCTTCCGGGCAGGCGATCTTCAAACCCTGCCTGGCCTCGATAGTACGGACGAAATTGCTTGCCTCCAGCAGGAAATCGGGAGTGCCGGTGTCCAGCCAGGCAGTGCCGCGGGGCAGCACCTCCACGGCGAGGCTGGCCTTTTCCAGGTAGTGACGGTTGATATCGGTGATCTCGAGCTCTCCGCGGGCCGAAGGCCGCAGCGAACGGGCGATCTCGACGACGTCGTTGTCATAGAAGTACAGCCCTGGTACGGCATAGTTCGACTTCGGACGGGCGGGCTTCTCTTCGAGGGCCAGCACCGTTCCGGCCGAATCGAACTCGACCACCCCGTAGGCCGAGGGTTCGGCCACCCAGTAGGCGAAGATGGCACCGCCGTCGATGTCGCGGAATCGGCGCAGATTCGTCCCCACTCCAGGGCCGTAGAAGATGTTGTCGCCCAATATCAACGCCACCGGCCCCGAGCCGATGTGCTCAGCCCCGAGAATGAACGCCTGCGCCAGCCCATCCGGGTTCTCCTGCAGGGCGTAGCTGAGTTCGATCCCGAACTGACTGCCATCCCCGAGCAGCCGCCGGAAGTCGGACGCATCCTGCGGGGTGACGATGACCAGGATCTCTCGGATACCGGCCAGCATGAGCGTGGAGAGCGGGTAGTAGATCAGGGGCTTGTCGTACACCGGCAGCAGCTGCTTGCTCACCCCGCGGGTGATCGGCTCCAGTCGAGTACCCGACCCGCCGGCCAGGATGATCCCGCGCATCGCTTCAGGCCTGCAGATCTTGATCCGTCATATCGGTGGCGGCCAGCGCTGCGGCCAGGTCGTCGTGACGGAACACCGCGGTCACGTGGTCGTCGACCACGCGGAACGCCGACGCGGCCGTGCGCGCCTGCGCGGAACCCGCACGCGGCGTGATCTGTTCGCCGACCACAACAACTCCGTCCCGGTAGTAGATAGCACCGACCTCGATCGCGGCGTCAGTACGGCGGGCCCAGTCCCGCAGCGCGACGTGGCCCTGCGCCGCGCCATGCGCGTCGCCGATCTCGATGTCGTCGCTGGACAGCGAAACCAGGGTGTCCAGATCCGATGCGCTCAGCGCGTCGTGCCAAGC
>VERS01000263.1 GCA_018882545.1 Mycobacterium sp. | reverse complement strand
GTACTGGTTGGTCAGGTCGGTCGTGGGCACCAGCAGGTGAATGACGTCGGTGAGCGGCTGCCGGTTCGCCGACACCACCTCCGTGCCGATGTCCGCGAGTCCGATCGCACTAACGAGCAGGGTGTCGAGGTTTCCCTGCTGATCGACGACGGTCTCGCTGATCCGGGAGCTGTTGTCAACGGTGGCCAGCAGACCCGGTGAGGCGTCGGCGAACGCGTCGAACACCGTCGGCGACACCGCGAGGACATGGTTGAGCGAGTCCAGCGCCGGGTTGAGCTTGCCCAGCGAGCTGTCGAGGTCGACCAGCGCCTGACCGAACTTGTCACCGCGGCCATTCAGCGACTTCGACAAAGCACCGAGTTCCTGGTTCAGTTTGGCGGGCTCGACCTCCGCGAGCACCGAGACCAGTTGCTGGAAAACCGTGTTCAGTTCGACGGTCACCCGGTCGTCGCCGCGGATCACCTCGCCGCCGCGCAATGCCGCCGGCGAAGGTGTGGCCGGTTCCACCAGTTCGACGAACTTTGCGCCGAACACCGTCGACGAGGTGATCTCCGCATCGACGTTGGACGGGATGGCGTCGAGAGACCCAGGCTCGATCGCCAGATGCAGCGCCGCTTTCCCGTCGGCAAGCGACTCGATCGAGGCGACCTTGCCGACCTGGGCGCCGTGCAGTTTGACCTTCGCGCCCGGGTCCATCACCAACCCGGCCCGGTCGGCGATCACCGTCACAGGAACGGTCTTCTTGAAGCTGTCGGCGAACAGCCCGGCGGCGAGCGCGACGATCGCCACAAGGGCGAGCACGGTCAGCACGCCCGCCAGGGGACGGGAGAACCCGCTGCTTCGTCGTGCCGGCATCGTCGGTGCTACCCCGCCAGGTTGAAGTTGCCGTTGGAACCGTAAATCGCCAGTGACACAAGCAGAGTCACCGCGACCACCACGACCAGCGAGGTGCGCACCGCGTTGCCGACGGCCACACCGACTCCCGCGGGGCCGCCGCTGGCGAAGTATCCGAAGTAGGTGTGGATCAGCAGGATCGTGATCGCCATCAACACGGCCTGCAGAAACGACCACAGCAGATCGAGCGGGTTCAGGAACGTCGTGAAGTAGTGGTTGTAGAGACCGCCGGACTGACCGAACAGCACCACCGTGACGAACTGACTCGCGAGGAACGACAGGATCACCGCAATCGAATACAGCGGCGTGATGGCGATCATGCCCGCGGCCAGGCGGGTGGACACCAGATATTCCACCGGCTGGATGCCCATGGCCTCCAGCGCGTCGATCTCCTCGTTGATCCGCATCGCGCCCAGCTGGGCCGTCACCCCGGCGCCGAAGGTCGCGGCCAGACCGATGCCGGCGACCACCGGCGCGGAGATCCGGACGTTGATGAACGCGGCGAGGAATCCGGTCAGCGCCTCGATGCCGATGTTGCCCAGTGATGAGTAGCCCTGCACCGCAAGCGTGCCGCCGGCGGCCAGAGTGAGGAAGCCGACGATCGCGACGGTGCCGCCGATCATCGCCAACGTGCCTGCGCCCATGCTGATCTCGGCGATGAGCCGGATGACTTCCTTGCGGTAGCGCATCACCGCGGTCGGCACGCCGGCGATGGCCCGTCCGTAGAACAGGGTGTGATCGCCGATTCCCCCGAAGAACCTGGCCGGCCGGCGCAGTTCGCGGAACAACCGCGGATAGTTGGTGCGCAAGACCGTCATCGTTCCCATCGGTTCAGCCCTTCGTCAGCTGGATGCCGATGGCAGTGACCACAACGTTGACGACGAACAGAGCCATGAATGCGTACACGACTGTCTCATTGACCGCATTGCCTACGGCCTTGGCCCCCCCGCCGCTGATCATCAGACCCCGGTAGCAGGCCACCAGACCGGCGATCAGACCGAACAGCGTCGCCTTGACGCAGGAGATGATCACCTCGGGGGTTCCGGTCAACAGGGTGATGCCCGCGGCGAACGCTCCCGGATTGACGTGCTGGACGAAGACGGAGAAGACGTAACCGCCCAGGATGCCGATGATCACCACCAGCGAGTTGAGCAGCAGTGCGACCAGACCCGAGGCCAGCATCCGCGGAGTGACGAGACGTTGCACCGGGTTGATGCCCAGCACCTCCATCGCGTCGATTTCCTCGCGGATGGTGCGCGACCCCAGGTCGGCGCACATCGCGGTGGCCCCGGCGCCGGCCACGATGAGCACCGTCACCAGCGGACCGACCTGGGTGACCGCGCCGAAGGCCGCTCCCGCCCCGGACAGATCCGCCGCACCGAGTTCCCGCAACAGGATGTTGAGGGTGAAACTGACCAGCACCGTGAACGGGATGGCGACCAGCAGCGTGGGTGCCAGCGAGACACGGGCGACGAACCAGGACTGTTCGAGGAACTCCCGCCATTGGAAAGGCCGCCGGAAGACAAACCGGACCGCGTCTGCGGACATCGCGAACAGGCCGCCGATTGACTCCATCGGGCTGCTGACGCCCTTGCCCAAGGCGATGCCCGGAGACCAGCGATCCGCCTTGTCCGCCATCCGCCCGGGCGCTCTTTTCGTCCACGTGACATTACGTCGACCGGTGTCGACGACCGAACCGAATCTATGGCATCACCACGGCGGGGGTGCACTGAATCTCCGGAGTGGCGCCGCGCAATCACGCACAGCGCGATAAAGCGCAGCACCATGACGCACAATGACCGGTGTGCTGCGCTACGCCAACCGCCGGGTGCTGATCACCGGCGGAGGTTCCGGGATCGGACAGGCCTGCGTACTGCGAATCCTGGCTGAGGGCGGCGCGGTGGTGGCCGCCGACATCAGTGCGGCCGGACTGCAGGACACCGCGGCAAAGGCAGCGGCGGATGACGCGCCGGACGGGGCTGACCGGTTGACCACCGTGCCGATGGACGTCGGCGAGGAGTCGGCGGTGGAGTCGGGTGTGCGGCGGGCCGTGGAATCCCTGGGCGGACTGGACACCCTGGTCAACGCGGCCGGGATCCTGCGCTCGGCGCATTTCCTGGACACCACCCTGGCCGACTTCGAGCAGGTGCTGCGAGTGAACCTGATCGGCACCTTCCTGGTCACCCGCGCGGCGCTGCCCGCCTTGCGCGGCGGGAATACCCCCGCCGTGGTCAACCTCAGTTCCACCTCGGCGAACTTCGCACACCCGTACATGTCGGCCTACGCCGCCTCCAAGGGCGGGATTCTGGCGATGACGCACGCCCTGGCCGCCGAGTTCGCCAAGGAGGGGATCCGGTTCAACTCGGTGCAGCCGGGGTCGATCTCCTCGGGCATGACCGACGGAACCGGGCGATCCCGGCAGAGCGTGGGGCCGGGACTGCCCGCCGACGCCGACTTCAAACTGTTCGCCCGGGTGGCCCCCGGCTTGCCGTTGCCGCAGGGGGCGATCTTCGCCGATCCCTCAGCGGTGGCGGCGGTGGTGGCGATGCTGGGCAGCCCGGAGGCCTTCTTCGTCACCGGTACCGAGGTCCGGATCGACGGCGGCGCGCACATGTGACCGGACCGCGATCTGTTGCACAAGCTTCCGAAATGAACGAAGGTTTACACCCGGAGGTCCAACCGCGTCACCGCGCCACACCGCGAGGAGAACTGACCTGACCGAGACGGGCGCCGCCACCGCGCGGCAGGACTCCGGGCACCATCAGCGGTCGAATCGACCGGTGATCGAGATCGACCACGTCACGAAACGATTCGGTGATTACGTGGCGGTGGTCGACGCCAACTTCGCGATCGGTGCCGGGGAGTTCTTCTCGATGCTCGGGCCCTCCGGATGCGGCAAGACCACCACCTTGCGGATGATCGCCGGGTTCGAGACACCGACCTCGGGTGCCATCCGGTTGGAGGGTGCCGACGTCTCCCGGGTGCCGCCGCACAAGCGCAACGTCAACACCGTGTTCCAGCACTACGCCCTGTTCCAGCACATGACGGTGTGGGACAACGTCGCCTACGGGCCGCGCAGTCGCAAGAAGGACCGGGCCGAGGTGAAGAAACGCGTCGACGAGATGATCGAGGTGGTCCGCCTGACCGACTTCGCGCTGCGCAAGCCGGCCCAACTCTCCGGCGGCCAGCAGCAGCGGGTCGCCCTGGCCCGCGCGCTGGTCAACTACCCCAGCGCACTGCTGCTCGACGAACCCCTGGGTGCACTTGACCTGAAATTGCGCCACGTCATGCAGTTCGAACTCAAGCGCATCCAGCGCGAGGTCGGGATCACCTTCGTCTACGTGACCCACGACCAGGAGGAGGCCCTGACGATGAGCGACCGGATCGCGGTGATGAACGCCGGCAATGTCGAGCAGATCGGCACCCCCACCGAGATCTACGACCGGCCCGCCAGCGTCTTCGTCGCCGGGTTCATCGGGCAGGCCAACCTCTGGCACGGCCGCCAGACCGGTCGCGCCAACCGCGACTACGCCGAAGTGGACGTCCTCGGCGCCACCCTGAAGGCCCGCGCCGGCGACACCCCGATCGAGACCGGCGGCCAGGCCACCGTGATGGTGCGCCCGGAACGCGTCCGGGTCTCGATGGGCCAACCGGTCGGTGACGTCGTCGCGGTCCCGGCC
>VERS01000262.1 GCA_018882545.1 Mycobacterium sp. | reverse complement strand
GCGGCGATGAGCACGCCCGGCGCCGTCTCGGCGTCCAGGACGCGCTGTGGCTGGAGATGGACCGGCCCAACAACCTCATGGTCGTGGACTCGGTGGTGTGGACCGCCGAACCGCTGGACTTCGCCGAGTTGCGCAGCGTCGTCGAGAAGCGACTGGTCCACCGCTACCCGGTGTTCCGCAGTCGTGCGGTGCGCGACGACGACGGGTCGTGGTGGTGGGAGCCCGACCCCGACTTCGACTTCGACAACCACGTCTCGCTGGTCTCGCTGCACAACCCCGACGACCCCAGTGCGCTGCAGGAACTGGTCGCCGCGCACCGCGCCAACCCGCTGAACCCCAAACATCCGCTGTGGCAGTCGATCTGGATCAAACGCTACCGAGAGGGCAGCGCGATGCTGCTGCGCAGCCACCACGCCATCGCCGACGGCATGCGGATGGTGCAGCTGGCGATGAGCCTTTTCGACTCCAACCCGCAGGGCGGTCCGATCCTGGCGCCGGCGGTCATCCAGTCCGGTGCCCACCCGCACCCGCCCGGTCGTGCACTGCCCGACCGGGTCCGCACCGGGGTCATCGAAGTCGCCCGCTCGGCCGGGGAGACCGTCTCCCGGGTCTCGGAGGCAAACCTGCTCAAGCGGGCCGGGCGGATCGGCCGGTTCATGCTGAGCAACCCGGTGGGCGCCGGGGCGACCCTGCTGACCGCGGCGCGGGCCGGTGCGGCCGACATCCCCGGGACGGTGCGGGCGGCGATACCCGGCGGCGGGCGACTGGTCGACGTCTTCTCCGCGGTACCCGGCGATATCGACACCGTGCGCAAGCTGCTCATCGGCACCCGCAACGACGCGACGATCTGGACCGGGACCGCCGGCGGCGAGAAGAGCGTCGCCTGGTCGGACCCGCTGCCGCTGTCGGCGGTCCGGGCGGTCGCCAGGGGCAACCGCTGCACCATCAACGACGTGCTGGTGGCCTGCGTGGCCGGCACGCTGCACGAATACCTGCGGGCCCACGAGGCGCTGTGCTCCTCGGTGACCTTCATGGTGCCGGTCAACCTCAAACCGCTGGACATGACGCTGCCGGACTCGCTGGGCAACGACTTCGCGCTGGTGCAACTGGAGCTGCCCACCGACGAGGCCGACCCGCGCAAACTGCTGGCCACCGCCAAGCGGCGGATGGACCGGATCAAGCACGGCCACGAGGCGGCGGTGGCGTTCCGGTTCCAGGAGGCCATCGCCGGGTTGAGCCGCGAACTCTACGAGGCCTCGGTGGACCTGTTCGCCAACCGCACGCTGGGCACGCTGACCAACGTGCCCGGGCCACCGGCCGCGGTGTACCTGGCCGGCAGCCTGGTGGAGGGCATCGTCGGCTGGGCTCCGGTGTCCGGTGATCAGCCGATGAGCTTCACCATCTCCAGCTACAACGGCCGGGTGATCGTCGGAATCGCCTGCGACACAACGCTTGTCCCCGACCATGAGATGATCGTCGAGGGGTTCATCGACGCCTTCGAGCGGATCGCCGAGGCGACCCCGGGGGTGGTGCTGATGCCGGTCAGCTGGGGACGGGGCGGTAACGGCCCTCGGAGAGGTCACGGCCGAAGGCAATGAGCGCGCGCCGGCCGATGTCCAGGATCGCCTGGTCGAAGTCGCTGTTGTCGCGGAAGGACAACTCCAGCACGCGGTCGGCCATCTCGACGGCGACCAGCAACGCCCGCGGATCGGTGTCGGCGGGAATGAGCTTGGCGCGCACCAGCATCGCGTGCATCCGCCCGGCCAGCCGCTGCATCCGGGCGTGTACGTGTCTGGTCACCGTCGGGGAGGTGCGGCCGGCCATCCACAGCCGGGCCGCGCTGGGATAGCGCCGGTAGTAGTGGACGTGCAGGTCCAGTTGCAGGTTGAGCAGTTCGCCGATGGAGCCGATCTGCCAGGTCTGTTCGGCCTCCACGCAGCGGGCGTCCAACTCCGCGCAGTGCCGCTCGAGCAGTTCGTCGAGGATCGCGTCGCGGTCGGCGAAGAACCGGTACAGCGAGGGCGAGGACACCCCGGCCCGGTCGGCGATCGCGCGGGTGGTGACGGCGTCCACGCCGTCCTCGTCGGCGATCGCGGCGGCGGCGTGCAGGATGCGGTCGACCGTCCGCCGACTGCGCGCCTGGACCGGTGCGCGGCGCGGTACGGGGGTGACGGCGGGGGTGACGGTCACCGCGGGTTCCTCTCTGAAGCGCTCGCGAGCGGCTGTGGCGGGGGATACCTTGACAGCCGTGGCGAAAAATATAACAGTATTCACGTTACAGTTACAGCCTCGACCGGGAGAGCCGATGTCCGTCGATTCGTTCAACAGAACCCGTCCGCAGCATTCGCTGACCGGGCACGTCGACGTGCTGGTGGTCGGCGCCGGCATCTCCGGCCTGGGTCTGGGGCACTACCTGGTCCGGCTGCTGCCACGCAAGACGTTCGCGATCGTCGACGGCCGCGGCGCCATCGGCGGCACCTGGGACCTGTTCCGCTACCCGGGGATCCGCTCGGACTCCGACCTGCACACCTTTGGCTACGAGTTCAAGCCGTGGACCTCCGACAACGCCATCGCCGACGCCGGGGAGATCCTCGACTACCTGCACGAGGTGATCGAAGAGGACGGCCTGGCCAAGCGGATCTTCATGCACCACAAGGTGGTCCGGGCGGACTTCTGCACCGAGACGGCGCGGTGGACGGTGACCCTGGAACGCGACGGCACCCGCTGGGAGGTCACCTGCAACTGGCTGTTCGGCGCGACCGGCTACTACGACTACTCCGCGGGGTACGCCCCGCGCTTCGAGGGCCGGGAGGACTTCGAGGGCCAGATCGTGCACCCGCAGTTCTGGCCGGAGGACTTGGACTACACCGGCAAGCGGATCGTGGTGATCGGCAGCGGCGCGACGGCGGTCACCCTGATCCCGGCGATGGCGAGAAAAGCCGATCACATCACCATGCTGCAGCGCTCGCCGTCCTATGTGATGCCGCTGCCGCGCAAGGACCCGATCGCCAACGGCCTGCGAAAGGTCCTGCCGCCCAAGGCCGCCTACGCCGCAACGCGGCGGCTCAACATCGGCAAGGGGCGGTTCATCTACAACCTCTGCCAGCGCAGGCCGGCCCTGGCGCGCAAGATCATCCGCCGGGTCGACAAGGCCGCGCTGCCGAAGGGTTACGACATCGACACCCACTTCAATCCGACGTACAACCCGTGGGATCAGCGGCTGTGCGCGGTGCCCGACGCCGACCTGTTCCGGGTGATCTCCAAGGGCAAGGCCTCGGTGGTCACCGACAAGATCGTCCGGTTCACCAAGACCGGGATCCTGCTGGAGTCCGGGCGCGAACTCCCCGCCGACATCATCGTCACGGCCACCGGCCTGAAGCTGCAACTGTTCGGGGGGATCGAGGTCTGCGTCGACGGTCAGGTCAGGAATGCCCACGACAGCCTGGTCTACAAGGCCTTCATGCTCTCGGGGATCCCGAACCTGGCGTTCATGTTCGGTTACACGAACTCGTCGTGGACGCTGAAAGTGGGCCTAGTGTGTGAGCACCTGTGCCGGCTGATGTCCTACATGGACCGCCACGGCTACACCACCGTGGTGCCGGTCGAGGACCCCTCCGTGGGCCGGCGACCGATGCTGAACTTCCCGGCCGGCTACATCCTGCGGTCGATCGACGAGTTCCCGCAGCAGGGCACCACCGGACCATGGACCATCGAGATGGACTACTGGGCCGACCACGGCCGGCTGCGCAAAGGTCCGGTGCAGGATCCGGCTCTGCGGTTCAGCACCGCCGCGCGGGCAGCGGTGACCGCGGGGGCGGCCTCGGCGTAGGCCGGGTTGTGGGCGACGAACCCCAGCACCGGACCGGCCTGGAGTCGGCTCTGGAGTCGGCTCTGGAGTCGGTGCGGGACAACCTGGTGGACTTCGTCCGGCGCTACCACCGGCTCGAGGTCGACGTGCAGGCCGAGCCCTTCGACGGGCCGGTGCTCTTCGTCGCCAACCACGGTTTCGGCGGGATCCTCGACCTCAACGTGATGGCGGTCACCGCTGCGCTGCAGGACCTCGCGTTGGACCGGCCGGTGACCTACCTGACCCACCAACTGGCCTGGACGTTGGGCGTCGGGCCGGTGTTCGAGTCGCTCGGCGCCCGGCCGGCCAGCCAGGACAGCGCCCGGCAGGCCTTCGCCGACGGCCAGCACGTGGTGGTGTTCCCCGGCGGGGATCTGGACGCCGGTAAGCCCTTCGCCGAGCGCAACCGGATCGTCTTCGGTGGGCGCAGCGGGTTCGCGCGGTTGGCCATCGAGGAGCAGGTGCCCATCGTGCCGATCGTGACCGCCGGGGCCGGGGAGTCGCTGCTGGTGCTCTCCGACGGCGAACGGCTGGCCCGGGCGCTGCGACTGGACCGGCTGCTGCGGGTCAAAGCCCTGCCCGTCAGCGTCTCGGTGCCGTGGGGTCTGAACGTCGGAGTGGTCGGCATGCTTCCCTACCTGCCGCTTCCGACCAAGCTGCACACCCGGGTGCTGCCGGCCGTGACGCCTGCCGCCGGTGAGGAGGCCGACGCCGACCGCTACGCCGAACGCATCCACAC
>VERS01000261.1 GCA_018882545.1 Mycobacterium sp. | reverse complement strand
CCGCCACTCCCCGCGCACCACCGTCACATCAGCGGCGGCCAATCCGGTCGCCAGCGCACACACCGACACGAACGCCGCCTGACGGCGATCGTCGGCCACATCACCCAGCTGGGCCAGCAGCAGCCGGTAGTTGCCCACATCTTTATCGGCGTCGATCAAACCGCCCGACCAGCGCGCCGAGAGCACCCCGGGCATGCCGTTGAGCGCCGCCACCTCGATCCCGGAATCGTCAGCGAGAGAGGGCAATCCGGTCGCGGCGAAGGCGTCGCGGGCCTTGGCGACGGCGTTGTCCTCGAAGGTCGCGCCGGTCTCCGGCGCCTCGGGGAACCCGGGCACGTCATCGAGTGTCAGCAGCTGCAGACCGGAGATCCCCGCCGCATCCAGGACCCGCTGCAACTCGGCCAGTTTCTTGCGGTTGCGGCTGGCAACCAGCAGCGAGCTCACGAACCAAATGCCTTCTTCGGCGGCGGCCCCTCGGGCAGTTCCCCGGGATAGGGCAGCGCCAGTGCTTTGCGTTGCGCGGCGAACAGCGTGTCGCAGGCGCCCAGCGCCGCGTCGAGCAGCTTGTCCAGCGTGGACCGCGGGAACGTCGCACCCTCACCGGTGCCCTGCACCTCGACCAGCGTCCCGGTGTCGGTGGCGACGACGTTCATGTCCACCTCGGCGCGGGAATCCTCCTCATAGGGCAGATCCACCCGCACCCGGCCGTCGACCACCCCGACGCTGACCGCGGCGATCGCACACGACAGCGGCTTGGGGTCGGACAGCTTGCCGGCCGCCGCGAGATAGGTGACCGCGTCGGCCAGTGCCACGTAGGCGCCGGTGATCGCCGCGGTACGGGTGCCGCCGTCGGCCTGCAGCACGTCACAGTCCACCGCAATGGTGTTCTCCCCCAACGCCGCAAGGTCGATGCAGGCTCGCAGCGACCGGCCGACCAGACGGCTGATCTCATGGGTCCGCCCACCGACCCGGCCGCGCACCGACTCGCGGTCCGAACGGGTGTGGGTGGCCGCGGGCAACATCGCGTACTCGGCGGTCAGCCAGCCCAGACCGGAGCCTTTGCGCCAGCGCGGCACCCCCTCGGTGACGCTGGCGGTGCACATCACCCGGGTCTCGCCGAACTCGACGAGCACCGAGCCGGCCGGGTTGGAGGTGAAACCCCGAGTGATCACCACCGGACGCAGTTCGTCGTCGCGCCGGCCGTCCTGTCGTGAAGTCACCTTAGGACTCTAACCGGCCCCGTTAACCGCCCCGACGGCCTCAACGGCTCAGGCGACCGGCGTCTGACCGATCGGACTGGGCCTGCTCGCCATATCGAGCACCTCACCGGGCAGCACGGCGCGCACCGGCCCGGAGAACTCGGCCCTGGCCTCGGCGACGACATCCTCACGGGAGGTCCACGGCGGGATGTGGGTCAGCAGCAGCTCGCCCACCCCGGCGCGCTGGGCCACCCGGCCGGCCTCCGTGCCGGACAGGTGGAGATGCGGCGGACGGTCCGGGGAGTCGGTCCAGGACGCCTCGCACAGGAACACGTCGGCGCCGTCGGCCAGTTCGGCCAGCGACTCGCAGGCACCGGTGTCGCCGCTGTAGACCAGCGTCGCGCCGGTGGAGTCGGTGATCCGCAGCCCGTAGGCCTCGGTGGGATGGGACACCAGCCGCGGCAGCACCTGCACCGAGCCGATCTGGACCGCCTCGCCGTCGGCCCATTCCCGCACCTCGAAGATGTCGGTGAAGTCGTCGAGGTCACCGCCCAGCGGCGACGATGCGGCCGCCAGCCGGGTCCAGGTGTCGCTGGGCCCGAACATCAAACCCTTCTCGGCGGCCGGGGCGGGGTGGTAGCGCCGCCAGACGAACAGGCCGGGTAGATCCAGGCAGTGGTCGGCGTGCAGATGGCTCAGCAGAACGTGCACCCGGTTGGGGTCAGCGTGGCGCTGCAGCGCGCCCAGTACTCCCCCGCCGAAGTCGATCACCAGCGGCGGGGTGTCCGGTGCGGTGAGCAGGTATCCGGACGCAGGCGAATCCGGCCCGACGACACTGCCGGAGCAGCCCAGGACCGTGATGCGCACGGATCCAGCTTGCCACGTGACTGGTGGGATAGTTGGTGCTTTCCGGGCGGCTGATTACACCGATCGGGTCGGCGCGTGCACCCCGGCGACCACCGGCCCCAGGAAGCGGGCTGCCAGGGCGGTGAACGCCTCCGGGTCGCCGGTGGCCTCGAACACCCGCGACGCGGTGGCCGGCCGGTCCGGGTGCGGCCGCAGCAGATCCAGCTCGGTGAGCACCCGCAGCAGATCCTTGGCGGTCTCCTCGGCGCTGGACACCAGGGTCACCGAATCCCCCATCACCAATTGGATCACCCCGGACAGCAGCGGGTAGTGCGTGCAGCCCAGCACCAGGGTGTCCACCTCGGCGCGCTGCAGCGGCTCCAGGTAGCCCTCGGCCAGCCCGAGCACCTGGCGTCCGCTGGTGACGCCACGCTCGACGAAGTCGACGAACCGCGGACAGGCCACCGCGGTGACTTCCACGTCGCGGGCGGCGGCGAAGGCGTCTGAGTAGCTGCCGGAGGCGACGGTGGCCTGGGTGCCGATGACGCCGATGCGCCCCGACCGGGTGGTGGCCACCGCCCGGCGCACCGCGGGCAGGATGACCTCGACGACCGGGACGTCGTAGCGTTCCCGGGCGTCGCGCAGACAGGCTGCCGAGGCGGTGTTGCAGGCGATCACCAGCGCCTTGACCCCGCGGCCGACCAGGTCGTCGCCGATGGCCAGGGCGTGCGCGCGGACCTGGGGGATGCTCAGCGGTCCGTACGGCCCGTGGGCGGTGTCCCCGACGTAGATGATGTCCTCGTCGGGCAACTGGTCGATGATCGAGCGCGCGACCGTCAGCCCGCCCACACCGGAGTCGAAGATCCCGATCGGGGCGAACCGGGCACTCACCGGGACTGCCCGGGCAGCGGCGGCGCGGCTTTGCCCTTGGCGCGGGCTTCGCGCTCCGGGCTGGACACCAGGTAGGCCGCCAGCACCCCCGCCAGCGCGCCCGACAGGTGGCCCTGCCAGGACACCCCGCCGCAGCCGGCTACCGACGGGACCGCGCCCCACAGGATCCCGCCGTAGACGAGAAGCACCACCAGGCTGATGCCGATCCACCACAGGTGGCGGCTCAGCCAGCCGAACACGACCAGGAAGGCCAACCAGCCGAACACCAGTCCGGAGGCGCCGATGTGGTTGGTCTGCAGCGGGCAGCCGTCGATGTCGCCGAGCAGCCAGGTGCCCAGACCGCCGACGATCCAGATGATCGCGGTGGCCCAGACGAACCGGGACAGCCCGGCCAGGGTCACCAGGAAACCCAGCACCAGGGCCGGACCGGTGTTGGCCAGCAGATGCCCCCAGTCGGCGTGCAGCAGCGGCGCGAACAGGATGCCCTTGAGCCCTCTGGTTTCCAGCGGCCGGATTCCGTTGCGGTCCAGCGCATGTCCGCTGAGCTGGTCGACGATCTCGATCACGTAGAGCAGAGCGACGAAGGTCAGAATCGTCGCGCCGCCGACTTTCCAGGCCGGCCACTTGGTGGGCGGAGCGGACGACGTCGGCGGGGTCAAGCTCATGAGGGCAAGGTTACCGGCCGCTTCCCGCCCGAGCGGATGCGCTTCCTAAAGGGAGACCCCGGCGGAGTCCAGCTGATGGAGCACGACGGCGAAGGGAACCTCATCGATGACCTCGGAGTCGAGAACGATCTGCACCCAGTACGTTCCCTCCTGCGGCAACTGGACGTTGACGAAGAACACCAGGTTGTGTGTCGATCCGCCCGCGGACAGGTCAACGACGTTGGGGGTGGACACCGCGATGTACTCCGAGCGGTCCGGGGAAAGAATCCGGACCTCGGAATTACCCGTACCCTGCCCGTGCCAGTAGGTGAGCACCGCAAGCTTGATCAAGGCGATGGGTATCTGGTTGGTGAAGACGGTCTGAAACATGCCGATGAGCGAGAGGCGGTTGCCCACCTCGAGTCGGACATCGTCACAGAGCAGCGTGTAGTGCGTGTGTATTCCTGCGGGCTCGGGGTTCACGCCGGGGACTATAGCCGCGATCGCTCACCGCCGAGTACGGTTGGCCTGCTCACAGATCACAGCTCACTGCTCACAGCGAAGAGGAACCAGCCAGCCACCGTGACCGCGTCGCGGCCGAACCCAACGGCGACCCCGTGAGGCCGACCCCGGAGTTGACGATCCGGCGGGCCGGCACCGCCGACATCGCCGCGATGATGGACCTGGAGGCCCGCTACTACGTCGGTAACCTCAAACCCACTCAGCGTGCCGATGGCTTTCTGTCGATCCTGCACAACGCGCAGTGGTTCATCGACACCGTCCGGGCCGGCGGTATCCACGTCGCCGAAACAGACGGCACCGTCAAGGGTTTCATCGCCTTGTCCCCCGCGCCCGAGCGGGCCGATCCCCGGGTCGGCCCGATCACCCGCGCGGTGCTGGCGTTGGCCGAGGTGCTGGAATTCCGCGGCCTCCCCATCGCCCGGCAGCGCTGGGCCCTGCGGGGGCCGGTGCTGATCGACAGCACCCTGCGCGGACGCGGGGTGTACACGGC
>VERS01000260.1 GCA_018882545.1 Mycobacterium sp. | reverse complement strand
ACGCGATGTAGGCGGCGAAGGCATCGGCGCCCTGCACGCCAAGTTTGTTTTTCGCACCCGCCTCCATCATCACGGTCGCTGCACCCATCGAATGCCCGATCAGCACCGGTCGGGCGGGAAGGCCGCCGGCCACCGACGTCACGTCATCGACATAGTCGGCGAACGAGCAGTCCCGCAGCCGCTTGTCCAACGGGCTGTTGCCGTGTCCGCGGAAGCTCAGCGCCATCGCCCGGTACCCGCGCGAGGCGAAGAACTCCAGAAAATGCTCATCCCAGCACCAGGCGGCATGCCAGGCGCCGTGGACGAACAGCAGCGGGGCGGGGTGGGACGCGCTGACCGATCCCTTGTCGATGACCTCAAGCATCCCGGCCAGCCTAAGTGCCCCGGCCGGACGGCCATGCCCCGACCGGCAGCGCATAGGATCGGCCGCACCATGAGCCTGCCCGCACCCGATCCCGCCAGCCCTGTGGTCATCACCGGGGCTTCCTCGGGGATCGGGGCCGAGATCGCCCGGAAATTGGCCCGGCGCGGCTATCCCTTGGTTCTGGTGGCCCGCCGGGCGGACCGCCTCGCAGAACTCGCCGGACAACTGGCCCGCGACCACTCGGTGGACGCCGAGGTGATGGTGCTCGACCTTGCCGAGCGCACCGCCCGCACCGCCCTGGCCGACCGGATCGCCCGGTGGACCCCGGCCGGGCTGGTCAACAGTGCCGGGTTCGGCACCAGCGGGCTGTTCCAGATTCAGGACCCGACACGGGAAGCCGAGCAGGTCACCGTCAACGCACTGGCCGTGATGGAACTGACCCGCGCAGCGCTGCCCGGGATGATCTCCCGGGGATCCGGGGCAGTGCTCAACATCGGATCCACCGCCGGGTTCCAGCCACTGCCCGACGCCGCGGTCTACTCGGCCACCAAGGCGTTCGTGCAGACCTTCTCCGAGGCCGTACACGAGGGCCTGCACGGCACCGGGGTGTCGTGCACGGCATTCTGCCCAGGTCCGGTCCCGACCGACTGGTGGGAGGTGGCCGGGGCCGCGGTGACCCCGCAGTCCGGCCTCGGCCCGGTCTCGACCCCGGTGGACGTGGTCGCCGACGCCGCGGTCGCGGCCATGGTGGACGGCAAGCGGTTGGCGATCCCCGGGATCGGGGCCAAGCTGATGGGTGTCGGCGGCAGGTTCACCCCGCGGGGCCTGCTGTTGCCGGCGCTGCGCCGGGCGGCCGTCCGACGGCGGGGCTAGCGTTCAGCCAGACCCGGTTGCCGTAGGCGTTGAGGTGCACCACCTCACCGACCGGCCGCCGGGTGGTCGGCCCGTAGCGGCCCCGCGGCCAGCCCATCGGCACGATGCAGCACGGGGTGACCGAGACCGGCAGGCCCAGGGTCCGGCGGGCCGAGGCCAGGCTCCACAGCGGCAGGGTGATCAGTGAGGCACCCAGCCCCATGCTGCGCGCGGCCAGCAGCAGGTTCTGCACACTGGGGTAGATCGAACCGAAGAATCCCGACACCGCCGCGTGCGGCATAGGCAGGTAGGGCACCCGGCCCTCGCGGGCGGTCAGCCGTAGGCAGGCCACCACCAGTACCGGGATTTCGGCGAAGTGATCGACCTGCCACTGCACCGCGCGTGCGGTCTTGGCCATCGACTCGTCGGTCTCGGTGATCTTGCGAATGACACTGCGGTAATAGAGATTCCAGGCCTGCCGGTAGCGCCGCGCCAGTTTTCGTTTCACCACCGGGTCCTTGACGACGATGAACTCCCAGTTCTGCCCGTTGGCCCCGGTCGGCGCCCGCAGCGACAGCTCGATGCACCGCAGGACCAAAGCATCGTCGACCGGATCGGGACGCACCCGGCGCACCGCCCGCTGGGTCATCATCGCCTCGACCATGGACCCGTCCAGGCGGGCCAGGGCCTCGGCCGTGGTCGGAATCGGCCCGGACCCGTCGGCCAATCTCGCGGCGCCGGCCGGAGCCGGGTGCTCAGCCATCGTCGGAGACCCGCTCGGCGATCCGGTCGGTGATCCACCGGGTCGTAAAACGTTGCACCCCGGGAATCTCCTCGGTGATCTGGGCACTGATGTACTTCTCGATCTGCCCGCCGATCAGCGGCACCCGCACTTGCACCGTCCCCCGGAAGCTCAGCAGGGAACCCTCGGCAGTGGCCGACACCAGCGCGGTGGCCGTACCGGAAATCGGCGCCCCGGACGTCCTGATGACGACGTCACCGTGCAGGTCACCGGTTTCCACCATGCGCCAGGTCTCCTGTCGCAGAACCTTCAGGTCACCGGGGACGGCCTTGGCGATCAGGCCCGGGAGGGCATCGTTGCGCAGATCCTGGGTCGTGGCGACGGACACCGATCCGTCCTGGACAATCAGCGAGTCCAGCCTGATGCTGCCGCCGCCGTACTCGGCCAGCCGGGCCCGCCAGTAGTCCCGATCGGCGAAGGCCGCATGGACCTGTGCGACGGTGGCCGGGGACGCAGTCGAGACGTCGAACGGCCGCGGCACCGGCTACTCCGCCACCGCAGTCGGTCCCGGCGAGCGCCGCGCCAGCACCCGGTCAGCCAGTTCACCGGCGAAGCGCCGAGCCTCCTCCAACTGGGCCTCGCTGATGTTGGTGGGGGGAATGCGCAGCCCCAGGTAGCGTTCCCGGTACTCCCCCGACCCCAGATAGCTGGTCAGCGACAGCATCGACCGGACCTGGTCACCCGGGTAGCCGAAATGAACAGCGCCCTCGTAGCGGCCGCCGGCCTTCTCGGCCAGTTTGCGAACCGCATTGAGGTTCTCCCGCCAGTAACGCCGGCAGACCACGAAAACCGCGAACGGTTTCCCGTTCAGCAACGGGCGCGCCTCAGCTGACTTCAGAAACGACCGCAGCGGCATACTGACATCGCGCCACCAGGTCGGCGAGCCGATGCAAATCAGATCGTAGTCGGTGCGTCGCACCTCGTCCGGTGTCTGGATCTCACCGGTGGCCCGCAGGGTCTGGGCGGGAAGCATCCCGATGAAGTCGCGCCAGACGTGGGCCATCGGGAACCGGGAGAACCGTTCGGCATAGCGCGGGTCGGTGAACAGGATGGGTGCGGTGTCCACCTGGCAGCCGCGCTCACGAAAGACCTCCCCGGCGGCCCCGAGCACCTTGCGGGCCTGACCGGTGTAGCTGTAGTACAGCAGCAGAACTTGAGGGGAATCACCCGGCTCGTCGCGGAACTCCGTCATGGGCATCACACCACCTTTCCCGTTCGGCAGGGTTGCTGGATTTCGCGCTCTCCGGCGCCTCCGCATACTCTCACACGGGTGAGCGACAGGGTTGCCGTGAACCTGACCGGCCCGGCCAAGACGATGCTCTCCACCCTCTATCTGAAGGCCCTCGACGCCGACTTCAAGCGGCCGGTTCTGGCCGACCGATTCGCCAAGGATGCGATCGCCCGCATCGACTATGACTGGAGCACACTGGATATCGGTGCCGGATGGGCACCGCTGTGCACGGTGCGCACCGCCCAGTACGACATCTGGGCTCGCCGGTTTCTGAACACCCACCCGCGCTGCACGGTGATCCACCTGGGCTGCGGCCTGGACGCCCGGGTGTTCCGGATCGACCCCGGGCCGGAGGTCGAGTGGTATGACGTCGACTTCCCCGACGTGATCGCCCTCCGTCAGCAGGTCTACCCGACCCGGGTCGGCTATCACCTCACCGCCACTTCGGCGACCGACCCGACCTGGCTGGACGCGATCCCGGCGGATCGACCGGTGCTGTTCCTGGCCGAGGGCATCAGCATGTACCTGACCGAGGATCAGGGCACCGCCCTGCTCCGCCATGTCGTCGACCGGTTCGGATCCGGCGAGATCCAGATCGACTTCTTCAACTGGCTGGCCATCAAATCGCAGAAGACCCAGACGCTGGTGCGCCGCTCGGGGTCGACGTTGTACTGGGCGGTCAACTCACCGCAGGACGTCGTGCGGCGAGTGCCGGGCCTGCGGCTGCGGGAGTGGTCGACGTTTTTCGATGCCCGCACCTTCGCCAGGGTTACCGCCCGCTACCGCGCCGCCAAGCGGGCCGCCCGGCTCGCGCCGGCGCTACGCAAGGCGCTGCAGTACCACGTGTACGAGTTCGGGCCCGAAACCTAGCCGGACGCGGACCTGGCGGCGAAGTCGCGCAGCAGGGATTCTATTGCGGCGATGCGCTTTTCCGGTTCTGGACCGTGCGAGTGGTACTCGATCATCAGCCGGCCGGCGAAGATTTTGCTGGTGTAGATCTCAATTCCGGACCCGACGGCGAAGTACAGCTCGCCGTGACTGCCGGTCAGCGTGAGTTCCGGCGGGGTGGGCATCGGCGGAACGATCCCGTTGTCGGTGAACATCACCACGTCGGGCAGACCGGGGGGGTTGCCGACGTACTGCGGGCTGAAGTGCAGGAAAGACTGCTGGATGACGCCCTCGGCAATATCTCTTTTGAAGGTCTCGTTGATGTCGCGGGCCAACTCGACGATGTCGGTGTCCTTGCGGATCTCAGCCAGGTAGGTGGCGATCCCGACCGGGTTGGTGCATTCGGTCGCCGACACCGGCGGGGAGAGCAGGTACCGCAGGTCCACCGGATAGACGTAGGG
>VERS01000259.1 GCA_018882545.1 Mycobacterium sp. | reverse complement strand
GCTGATGATGGTGTTCGCCGAACCCAGGTGGGGCCGGCGCGGGCTGATCGTGCTGGCCGGCGGGCTGCTGCCGGTGGGCTACCAGATCTTCCGGATGGGCTATTACGCGCTGGTGGTCCCGCAGACGGCGCTGGCCAAGGACGCCTCCGGGAGCAAATGGGAGCAGGGTTGGACCTATCTGACCAACCTGACCGGTCCGTATGCGCTCTGGCTGCCGGCGGTGTTGCTGATCGGACTGGCGGTGGTGCTGCGGGCCGGCCCGCCGGACGACCGCACCCGGCGTCCCCCCGCGGCCGGCCTGCAGTCCCCGCGCGCCGTCGTGGTCTTCATGATCCTCAGCGGCGTGCTGCAGGCGCTGTACTGGATCCGCCAGGGTGGGGACTTCATGCACGGACGGGTGCTGCTGGCGCCACTGTTCTGCCTGCTGATTCCGATCGCGGTGATCCCGGTGATCGTCCCGGCGGGGATGGTCGGCGCGATGCGCAGGGGGCTGCCGCGGGAGCGGGCCCACCGGCTGGCCGGGGCGGCGATGGCACTGTGGCTGCTGCTGGCCGGCTGGGCGCTGTGGGCGGCCAACTCGCCCGGCATGGGCCGCGACGCCACCCGGGTCACCTACTCCGGGATCGTCGACGAGCGCAAGTTCTACTCCCAGGCCACCGGTCACGCCCACCCGCTGACCGCTGCGGACTATCTGGACTACCCGCGTATGCGGGCGGTACTGGTCGCCATCAACAACACCCCCGACGGTGCGCTGCTGCTGCCCTCGGGGAACTGGGACGTCTGGGATGTCGTGCCGCAGAAGCCCCCGATCGAGCCGCCGCCGCCAGGGGTCTCGCCCGAAGACTGGCGTCGCCAACATGCCACGCACACGGTGTTTTTCACCAACCTCGGGATGCTCGGCATGAATGTGGGCCTGGACACCCGGGTGATCGACCAGATCGGCCTGGCCAACCCGCTGGCCGCCCACACCGCCCGCCTGGAGGACGGCCGCATCGGCCATGACAAGAATCTCTTCCCGGACTGGGCGGTCGCCGAGGGGCCGTGGCTCAAGGAGCGCCCGTGGATACCGGAGTACCTCGACGAGAGCTGGGTCGAGCAGGCCCAGGCTGCGCTCGGCTGCCCGGACACCGTGGAGATGCTCAAGTCGATCCGGGAGCCGATGAGCAGGCCCCGGTTCATCGGCAACTTCAACCGGTCCTGGGAGTTCACCCGCTACCGCATCGACCGGGTGCCCAGATACGACCTGCTGCGCTGTGGCCTACCCGAGCCGCCGGCCGACGAACCGCCCTACGCCGGGCTGCCGGCGACCGGACCTTAGGTCCGCGTCGAACCCCGCCGGCAAACATCGGCGTCGCCAGGACGATTCAGGGTTCACCGCCGCCCTGTGGTTGACTACCGGGGCACTGCGGCCACCGGCCCTCGAGTGCGGCAATCTGACCGACAATCTGACCAATAATCTGACCGACGAGGACGGGTTCTTCCATGACGTTTGCGAAGGTGCGCGGCACCTGGTCTCGACGTGTGACGGCGGCTGTCAGCATCGCCGCGGTGTTACCCGGGCTGGTCGGCGTCGCCGGCGGTTCGCCGACCGCCGAGGCGTTCTCCCGGCCGGGCCTGCCGGTGGAGTATCTGGATGTGCCCTCGGCCGGTATGGGTCGCGCCATCCGGGTGCAGTTCCAAAGCGGCGGCGCCAACTCCCCGGCGGTGTACATGCTCGACGGTCTGCGCGCCCAGGAAGATTTCAGCGGCTGGGACATCAACACCCCCGCCTTCGAGTGGTACCTGGATTCGGGCCTGTCGATGGTGATGCCGGTCGGCGGCCAGTCCAGTTTCTACAGCGACTGGTACAAACCGGCCTGCGGCAAGGCCGGTTGCACCACCTACAAGTGGGAGACCTTCCTGACCCGGGAGCTGCCCTCCTGGCTGGCGTCCAACCGTCAGGTCAAGCCGACCGGCAGTGCCGCCGTCGGCCTGTCGATGGCCGGCTCGGCGGCGTTGACGCTGGCGATCTGGCACCCGCAGCAGTTCCCCTACGCAGCGTCGCTGTCGGGCTTCCTCAACCTCTCCGAAGGCTGGTGGCCCAGGCTGGTCGGCCTGGCGATGGGCGATGCCGGCGGCTTCAAGGCCGAGGACATGTGGGGACCGGGCGGAAGCGACACCTGGAAGCGCAACGACCCGACGGTGAACATCGGCCGGCTGGTGGCCAACAACACCCGGGTGTGGGTCTACTGCGGTGACGGCAAACAGTCCGACCTCGACGCCGGCGCCAGCGCGGGCAACCTGTTCAACGCCAAGTTCCTGGAAGGTTTCACCCTGCGCACTAACAAGACCTTCCGGGACACCTACCTGGCGGCCGGCGGGAGCAACGGTGTGTTCAATTTCCCGGCGAACGGGACACACAGCTGGGGCTACTGGGGCCAGCAACTTCAGCAGATGAAGCCGGACATCCAGCGGGTTCTCGGCGCCACCCCGCAACCCTCGCCGGCCCCGCCGGGTGCCCAGCCTGCGGCGGAACCGGCGGCGACGACCCCGGCCCCGGCGGCGGGTGCGGCGCCGGCCAACTGAGCACCCCGGGGCGCTGGATGGCCGACCGCTACGGACCTGACCTGGATCGTCGTCGTCGGCGTATCGGGGCCAATCCCGAAGCCGCTGGGTGGCTGGTGTGATTCACTACGTGCAACGACTCGACGTGAGGTGGGTATGAGCAGTCTGGTGAAACTGTTCCGGGTTATCTGCGCCGCGATGCTTGGACTGGGGCTTTGGGGTGCGACCGCCCCGGCCGCCTCGGCCGCCGGTGTGGAGTATCTGCAGGTGCCGTCGGCGGCGATGGGCCGCAGCATCCCGGTCGCCTTCCAGGGCGGCGGCCCGCGGGCCATCGTGCTGCTCGACGCCTTCAACGCTGCACCCGAGGTCAGCAACTGGGTGACCGCCGGCAACGCGATGAACACCCTGGCCGGCAGCGGCCTGTCGGTAGTCGCCCCGGCTGGCGGTGCCTACAGCATGTACACGAACTGGGAGCGCGACGGCGGCAAGCAGTGGGAGACCTTCCTGGCCGACGAACTGCCGAACTGGCTGGCCGCCAACAAGGGTCTGGCGCCGAGCCGGCATGCCATCGTCGGTGTTTCCCAGGGCGGGACCGCCGCGGTCACCATGGCCGCCTTCCACCCGGAGCGCTACAGCTACGCCGCATCGCTGTCGGGTTTCCTGAACCCGTCGGACACCGCGACCAATGGGGTCATCTCCACGGCCATCAACAACGGGGGCGGTAACGTCGAGGCGATGTGGGGTGCGCCGCAACTGGGCCGGTGGAAGTTCCGCGATCCCAACGTCCACGTCAACCTGCTGATCGCCAACAACACCCGGCTGTGGGTGTACAGCCCGGCCGCCATCGCGTGTGGCGATCCCGGCGCGATGGGCGGTGGCGACTGCGGTGTGGCGCAGGGCAGCAATCGCATCTTCTACGCGCACTACCGTTCCCAGCGCGGCCGCAACGGTAACTTCAACCTCGGCGCGGGAGGTGGCCACGACTGGGGAAGTTGGGCCGGGCAGCTGGGTCCCATCGCGGGTGACATCGCCGCCGCGCTGGGCTAACCCTCAGTGGTTCCGGCGACAATCCACAGGTTTCCGTCGCGCCAAGCACCACCAGCCAACCGGTAGTGTGGTTACTGTGCACCGGCCCTACAGCGGATCGCCCAGCAAACTCGGCGCAGCCAGTCGCAGACCCCTTGGCGTGACGGCTAACCGGATGCTGGCGGTCGGCTTCCTGGCTCCCGCCGCCTGGCTGCTGGCCGGCTGTTCGTCCTCCGGGGGCGATCTGATCAGCACGGTCGCCCTGCCCGCCGAACAGTCCGCGCAAGCCGACGGCGACAGCTTCGTCGCGGCGTCTCCGAATGCCGACGGCATGACCGGCAAGCCCGATCTGACGCCGGCCCAGCGGGGTTACCTGGACGCTCTGCTCGCCGCCGGTGTCACCCCGTCCAACGACCTCCGGGCCCTGAGTATCGGCGCCTACGTCTGCCAGGCCCGTGCGGCCGGGCACAGCGACCAGGCGGTGTGGGACTCGGTGGCGCCGATGGTGCGCAGCGATATCGCTGATTCCAAGGGCGGGCGGGCACCCGAGGTGGCCTACCTGGAGGTCGACGCGACGATTAGCCGCTACATCGGCATCGCCACCCAGAAACTCTGTTCGTGACCGCCCCGAGATGACCCGCCAGAATCCCACGCCCCGAAGGCGCACCGTCAGGGCCGCCCCGCCGAAGTCCCGCCGCCGTCGGCACCGCATCCTGGCCCTCATCGCAGCCGGTGCGGTGGCCGTGGTGGTCGGACTGGTGGTGGCGATCATCGTGATCGTCGTCCGCCGGCCCGGGCCACCGCCGAGCGCGACCCCGCCGTCGGCGATCCCGCCCACCAGTGTGCCGGGAAAGGCGCCGCGACCGGCCTTCCAGGATGCGGGTTGCCCCGATGTCCAGATGATCGCCATTCCGGGAACCTGGGAGTCCTCGCCCACCGACGACCCGTTCAACCCGGGCCAGTTCCCAATCGCCCTGCTGCTCAACGTGACCCGACCTCTCCAGCAGCAGTTCAATCCCGGCCGGGTTCAGGTCTACACCGTCCCCTACAC
>VERS01000258.1 GCA_018882545.1 Mycobacterium sp. | reverse complement strand
TTCGTGGTGCCTGGCGGCAACGCGCCCCGAACTGGTTGCGGGGCTCGTCGTGGAGGACATGGCCCCCGACTTCGTCGGCCGCACCGTTGGATCCTGGGAGCCGTGGCTGCAGGCTCTTCCAGCCGAATTCCCCACCGCTGAAGCGGTTTTCGATGAGTTCGGTCCGATTGCCGGACGCTACTTCCTGGAGGCGTTCGACCGGACACCCACCGGCTGGGCGTTGCACGGCCGGCCGGAGCGCTGGATAGCCGCCGCGGCAGAGTGGGGCACCCGGGACTTCTGGGGGCAGTGGCGCGCGGTGCAGGCGCCGGTGTTGTTGATCGAGGCCGGCGACTCGGTGGCCCCGCCCGGTCAAATGCAGCAGATGGCGGAGTCGGCCGCCGGACGGGCCACCTATGTGCGGGTGCCCAACTCCGGTCATCTGGTGCACGACGACGCGCCGCAGGCCTACCGGGCGGCCGTCGAGGCTTTTCTGGCCGACTTGACTGCCAGGTGACGGCGCCAACGCTCGGCGGTCAGTCCCCACCCTCCCCGGCCAGCGCGAAGCGGCCGTCTGCGGTCTGCTCCACCAGTCCGTCGACCAGCAGCGAGTCCAGAGCGCGGTCCCGCTGGGCGGTATCGGTCAGCCACACCAGGTCCAACTGGGCCCGCTGGACCGGCTCGGCACTGGACCGCAGCACATCGAGCAGCTTGCCGCGGACTTGGCGGTCGGGTCCGGCGTAACGCTGAAGCGGCCGCGGCGGACCGTCCCCGGCCGGCCAGCCGGCCGCCCGCCAGGCGCAGACCCTCAGCGGACAAACCCCGCACTTGGGCGACCGGGCGGTGCACACCGTCGCACCCAGTTCCATCAGGGCCGCCGAGAAGACCGCCGCCTCGTCGTCCCCGGGCAGTAGAGCCGCCACCTCGGCGTTGTCGCGAACCGCCGACGGGTTGGCCGCCTCGGCCTGGCCGTGCACCGCGCGGGCCACCACCCGGCGCACGTTGGTGTCGACGACCGGCACCGCTTGTCCGTAGGCGAAACAGGCGACCGCCCGGGCGGTGTAGGCGCCGACCCCGGGTAGACCCAGCAGGATCTCCACGTCGTTGGGCACCTCATCGCCGTGTTCGGCGGCGATCACCGTCGCACACTCGTGCAGACGCTTGGCCCGGCGGGGATAACCCAACTTGCCCCAGGCCCGCAGCACCGCGGCGGCCCCTGCCTCTGCGGTGGCCGAGGGCGTCGGCCAGCGGGCCACCCAGTCCACCCAGACCGGCGCCACCCGAGCGACCGGGGTCTGCTGCAACATGAACTCGCTGACCAGGATCTGCCAGGCTGTCACCCCTTCGGCACGCCAGGGCAGGTCGCGGCGAGCGCTGTCATACCAGCGCAGAAGTTCAGCGGCCGGGATGCTCATCGCCGGGCCGCTTTGGGGGCAGGGCACAATACCGGCCATGGCCGAAACCAGCCCTGCGCAAGCGTGGATGGCACTCAAGGAGGGTAACGGCCGGTTCGTCGCCGGGAAGCCCGAGCATCCCAGCCAGAGCATCGAGTACCGGGCCGGCCTCACCGTCGCCCAACGCCCCACCGCGGTGGTGTTCGGATGCGCCGACAGCCGGGTGGCCGCGGAGATCATCTTCGACCAGGGCCTCGGTGACATGTTCGTGGTACGCACGGCCGGGCACGTCATCGACTCCGCGGTTCTGGGATCGATCGAATACGCCGTCACTGTGTTGGACGTCCCGTTGATTGTGGTCCTCGGCCACGACAGCTGCGGGGCGGTCAAGGCGACCCTGGCAGCCCTCGATGAGGGCAAGGTGCCCGGCGGGTTCGTCCGCGATGTCGTTGAACGGGTGACGCCGTCGATCATGCTGGGTCGCCGGGACGGCTTGACCCGCGTCGATGAATTCGAGGCCCGCCACGTCGTCGAGACCGGAACACAGCTGCTGACCCGGTCGACCGCCATCGCCGACCGGATCAAGAACGGCCGCTTGGCCATCGTCGGAGTCACCTATCTGCTCGCCGACGGCCGCATCGTGCTTCGCGAGCATCTCGGCGAGATCGACGTCATCGGTTCCTGCGATCCCGACTGAGCGCGGTCAACGGAACTGAGTGCATTCACCGGGCGGCGCGGCACTTGCCACACGCTCTGGGCTCGGCAAACAAGGCGACACGCCGAGCAGGGTCGGACGGCTCACGGTGACCTGGGCTTACCGTGTATTCGTGCTGGATCTAGAACCGCATGGCCCCCTGCCCTCCCAGGTGTACTGGCGGCGCCGCGGCCTAGCCCTGGGCATCGCGCTAGTGGCCATTGCCCTCATCGCCGGTCTGGCTTTCACCCTGTTCGGGGGATCCGACTCGGCCAAGGACGCCGCCCAGTCACAGACCGCCCAAATTCCTCAGCCCGAGGACAAGACCCCGGTCGTGCCGCCCGCCGAATCCAGTCCGGCGCCGACTCCGACGCCGACCTCCGCTGTAGCGCCGCCACCGGTGCTGCAGGCCGGCGATGACTGTCCCGATTCCAACCTTGCGATCAAGGGGGTCGCAAACGCACCGCAGTATGTGATCGGGGATCAACCCAAATTCACGATGGTGGTCACCAATATCGGCCTGGTGGCCTGCAAACGGGATGTCGGTGCGGCGGTGCTGGCCGCCTACGTCTACTCGCTGGACAACAACCGGCTGTGGTCCAATCTCGACTGCGCACCGTCCAACGAGACCCTGGTCAAGACCTTCAACCCCGGCGAGCAGGTCACCACCGAGGTCACCTGGACCGGAATGGGGTCTGCCCCGCAGTGCCCGCTGCCGCGTGAGCCGATCGGGCCGGGCACCTACAACCTGGTTGTCCAACTGGGCAACCTGCGCTCGGCTGAGGTGCCGTTCGTCCTCGCCGACTCACCGCCGCCACCGCCGCCGGCCCCGCCCGCGCCGCCGCCACCGGCTGAGCCGGCCCCTGCCCCGCCGCCCGCTCCCGGTCCTGCCCCGGCCGGCTGACTCCCGGTCGCCTACTTCGGTCGCGCGACACACGCCGGCGAGTACGGCCCCGGCGGCAAGACCCAGGTGAGGAACCGTGACGCTGAGCATTCCGGGACGATGCCGGTGAGCAGGCCGGCGGTGGGATTCATCGGTCTGGGCAACATGGGTTCCGCCATGGCGGCCCGGCTGCTCGAGGCGGGATTTGACGTCGCGGTCTACAACCGGTCACCGGGAAAGGCCGAGGCGCTCGCGGTGCGGGGCGCCACGGTCGCCGCCACCGTTGCGCAGGCCTGCGCCGGTGATGTGGTCATCACGATGCTGGCCAACGATGACGCCCTCGACGCGGTCGTCACCGGTGAGGGCGGTGTGCTCGCGACGCTGCGGGAGGGGGCCACCCACGTATCTTCCAGCACCATCAGCGCCGCGCTGTCGAAGCGGCTGACGGCGGCGCACGGCGTGGCCGGCCAGCACTTCATCACCGCAACCGTGCTGGGCCGGCCGGAGGCCGCCGCCGCCGGCAAGCTCTTCGTTCTCGCCGCCGGGCCGGCCGAAGCGGTCGACCCGTTGATTCCGATACTGGATGCCCTGGGGCAGCGCACGTTTCGGGTCTCCGAAGTCGCGGCGGTGGGCAATGTGGTGAAGCTGAGTGCCAACTTCCTGCTGGCCAATGTCATTGAGTCCCTCGGCGAAGCGGTCGCCCTGGTGTCGAAGGCCGGAGTGGACCGGCGGGACTATATCGACATCATCACCTCCACCCTGTTCAGCGCGCCCGCCTATGAGACCTACGGCGGTCTGATCGCCCGTGCGGAGTTCGAGCCGGCCGGTTTCGCGGCGCGACTGGGGATCAAGGACATTCGCCTTGTTTTGGCTGCCGCCGAAGAACTTCAGGTTCCGCTACCTATCGCCAGCCTTTTGCGCGACAGGTTCCTGACACTGCTGGCCGCCGGCGGCGGGGATCTGGATTGGTCGGCGATTTCGACCCTGGCTCTACGGGACGCCGGACTCTGAGGCCTGGTCGGTACTTTCGGGCTGCTCGACGAACCGGTTGTCCTCCGCGAGAAATCGGTGTCCAGAACGCGCTGTAGCCCGCTGTCCTGGAGCACCTGCGGAACCGGGGCGCACTACGCCGGCAGACGGGCCGCCGAACCCCCTCAATGGTCTGCGGCGAAGTTCAAGCGGGTGGTCGGCTGCCCGGTGAGCGCGGCGATCGTGTCAAAGTCTTTGTCGACATGCAGGACGTGCAACCCTCAGAGATCGGCGCTCGCCGCGATGATGAGGTCGGGGATCAGTCTGGCCAGCGCCGACTTGTCGATGATCCACGTCGGCTCGCTCACCGCCATGCCTCCCGCATGAGGTCGGTGTCGGCCAGTCCGGTCACAGCCGCCCCTAAGCGCTGCAGATCGTCAGGGCACACGGGAATACGCGCCGTGCGAGCGTCCTGAGCGAGCCGCCGACGGATGTACTCGACGCGTGACAAACCCAGCTGCTCGGCATGCGCATCGATCCCAGCAAGCACGTCGTCAGGAATGTCACGGATAAGTACGTCACTCACAGAGCCGATGATATGAGGCGGTAGTTGTGGGTTCGAGCGTTCCGCTACCGGGATCACACCGCCGCCGCCAGGGCCGATCGCAGCGCGTCGTTGATGGCGGCGCATTCCAAGGGGCGCAGCCCCG
>VERS01000257.1 GCA_018882545.1 Mycobacterium sp. | reverse complement strand
GAGCTTGCCTTCACCGGTGCGGTGTTCGGTGATGTCGCTCAGCCACAACGCGTTTGGCGTCGGGGCGGTGAAGATGCGGCCAACAAGGTCGTCATGCACTGGCGGGCCGGTCTTGCCGTTCTTGCCCCGTTTCTTCTTGCCGAATGCGCTCCACCAGCGATTATCCGAGCAGATCCGCCAGGCAGTCCGCTCGGCCATCGGCACCCCCGCATCCCGGGCTTCTTCGACGAGGTAGCGGTAGCCGAACTCGGGATCATCACGGTGGGCATCGAACAGGGCGTTGGCCCGATGCGCCTCGAGATACTCAGCGTCGGTCACTGGGTTGGCCAGCCAGCGGTAGTAGGGCTGGCGGGCGAGCTTGAGTACCCGGCACGTCACCGCAACGGGAATCCCGTCGGCGGCGAGCTCCTTCACGAGCGGGTAGACCCTTTTCCCGGCAGATTGGCCTGCGACAGATACGCCGCGGCCCGGCGCAGGACCTCGTTCTCCTGCTCCAACAGCCGAGTCCGCCGGCGTAGCTCCCGCAGTTCGACCGATTCGGTGCGGCTGGCGCCGGGTTTGGCCCCGTCATCGACATCAGCCTGGCGCATCCACTTCGACAAGGTCATCGGATGGATTCCGAAATCGGCGGCGATCTGCTCGATGGTCACCCCGTCCTCACGGTTACGGGCAACCCGAACGACATCATCACGGAACTCTCTGGGGTACGGCCTGGGCACAGCAACATCCTTCCAGCCCACCCTCCCGGGCAAGCCAACTCAGATGTCACCTGTTCCTGCAGCAGACCCGATGCCATTACCTGCTCGACGGCTTGGTCGGCTCTCTCGAGCAGAGCGGCACCGTCCTTGCCGAAAGACCTCTTGTCGCGAGGCGGTGCTGTCTGCTGCGTCGGTTGCCTCTCCTCCGCGAGGGTTGGTTGGTCGACATAGCGGGCTGCGATGAAGAACAGCGCCCACACTCCGACCGGCAGCACCGCCCAGGCTGCGCCCACGGTGGCCCCGAGGATGACGGCCGCGACAACCGCCAAAAAGCCCACCGCGGCCATGTAGCTGCCTTCTCCCGAGGGGGATTGCTGCTGCCCGGACGTCCGCCCGGATCCCCCGACCGCGGCGCCGAGAATGAACAGGATCGGAAGAACAACCACAGCGACGCCGATTACAGCGAGAAGCGCTTTGAACACCCCTGATGCCCCCGATTAACTACTCGAATCCAAGCCGTCGGTAACCAGCGACCGATGAAAGTGAATGTTAGTCGGGGGGCCAGACAACTGGGCCACGTTGCGAGCGAGGAGTCGTGCCCGCCGAACGCGGCCGCCTGGTTTCCTATGGTGCCGACACTGATTTGCCCCATCATCTGCGGAACTGCAGACCACACCCTGGCCCCAGGGGCGTCTCCCCATGGGACCTGCCGGTCCGGCAGCGGATCGCTAGACCGCCCGGACCAGGCCCTGCCCATCGGCCTGGAACTCCGCGAATTCGGCCACACCGACCAAGCCGTCCTCGATGGCCCTGGCGAGCAGTGCGGACTTGGTCGGCGCGGGCCGTCCGGCCAGTGCGTACTTCGACCTGATCCGCTGTAGATGAGTGCGGACCGTCGCGGGGGAGATGTATAACATCTCCGCCACCGTCTTTTTACTGTCATGGCGGAACCAGGTCAGCAGCGCCTCGCGTTCCCGCGACGACAGGTTCACCGTGCCGAATTCCTCACGGTGACTGATTGTTTCGGTCATCTGAGGTGAACGGTAGCGCGCGCCCGCGCGGCAGACACGGTGCAGCGCGGCCAGTAGGGGCTCGCGTCCCCGGGCCTTGTCCAGGCAGGTCGCCGCACCGGCGTCCAGCGCGGCCAGCACGATCGTCTGCGACAGCATGGCCGAATGCACTATGACACTGGCCTGCCCGCCGCACATCTGGCGCAGCACGTCGAAATCGGGGGCGTGCGCAGCGCTGGGCCGGATCTCGGCCACCACACAGTCGGGCGGCGCGTGCGCGGGCAGCCAACCCAGGTAGTCGGCGGGAGTGGCGAAGTCCGCGACTGCCTCGAAGGGTGGATCCGCCTGAGCAAACCAGACCTGCAGCCCGGCACGCACGCTCTCATGCGGATCGATGACAACGACTCGAATCCCCGACATGTGTGATCCCCCGATCCCCGGCCCAGATCACGGAGTTGACGGACTCGCCGGCGACAACGCGAAATGGCGAACTGGTGATTGGTTCCGGGGGCATGGATGAACCACCGCAGAGGCGAACCCAGCCGCCGGACTGAGAGGACAAGTGCCAGCGGAAGCTCCCCGGACGCCTAGAAACTATCAGCCCGCGGCCCCTCGCGTCCTGCTGTTGGAGACCTCTGGGACCGAGCGGCCAGCGCCAAAGGCGACTGAAAGTCCAATCCGTACAACGGATACGGGGATTGTTCTGGTCCCGGCCACCCGCTGCGCCCGCGAGGGCCGCCTCACCAGAAATGCCCCACTCGCCCGCGTAGACCCAGACCGCCGTCTAAGGAGCGATACCATTGACAAGTAGATCGCTCGATGTTAGGACAGTGACACGCCGACTTCGTCGGCGACATACCGCGGGAGTGAGCCGAATCCGTCCTGCTGGGTCTTGTGAGGTCCGACCACATCGGATCCTTGACCGCGAGAGACGGTTTTGACAATGACAAGCATCAAACATCTGCTCGGCGCATCAGCGATTGCGTTTGGGCTGGGCGCAGGAGGCCTCGCCTTGGCGGGGGCTGCATCGGCTGATACGGGACGGGGAGTGGCTAACGCGCAGCCGGCTCCTCAGCCGACGGTTTCCGCAGCAGCTTCAAGTACGGGAGCCCCGACAGCGCGCGCCGGCGCAGCAAGCCAGACCTGGATTTACGCTAACTTTCAAAGTCCTTTTTGCACAGCCGGTCCCAAACCAAAGTGTTCAAACGTGAAGAATGTTGCTGTTTCAACAGACGTCTCAAATGGCTTGCTTATGAACAACAATGTCTGGGTGAAAGTACCATTCAAAAACAGCGGGACCACAACTCTCACCGCGTTCATCAACACCGGCGGTACTAGTAGTGGGATACCCGCCACATTCAGGATAACCAGTCCAGTGAACAACAAGAGCTATATGTTTACACAGGGTAGATCGACTCCCGTCAGGGGTCCTTGGTAGTCATCGCAGATCAATCTTGCGGGTGGCGTGTAGCCGCCCCCAGGGGATGACGAAGACCCGAGAGTTTCCTCTCGGGTCTTCGCGTGTCCGCAGCGCAACCCCGCAGCAGTGTCCTCACCCAAAGGAAAGGGTCCTCACCCAAAGGAAAGGGCTTCATGGGACACGCTTTAACTGGGAGAAAATACGACAACCAACCAGGCCTTGACGGGTGGCGCGGAACGATCTGGGGCTAGCAGACTGCTCCGTCAGATGAACCACCCCGTCGAAGAATCACGTGACGCGCTCATACACCACGCCCCTGGACTTGACTAAAACTTGTGCCAGGTGTGGCCCCGGATCTAGGACGAGTGGTTCGGCCCCGGGCACTGCCGAGCACTACCCGTTGTCGCCGCACCCTCCTCATCGGTCGGGAGGCGCAGGGTGGCCAAGCCCGCGAACACCCCCACGTCCAATTCGATCCGATTGATGGTGACGTGGATCGGCGTCCACCCGCCGCCCCGGGCCGGCAGTCGCAGCACCGCGCTGGTCTGGTCGAAGGCGAGTTCCTCGACCATCTGCGCCGCCAGCCGCTCGGCATCGTCCGGGTGCATCTGCGCCCTGGCCCGCCAGTCATAAAGGGGACACGGACCATCGACCCACTTGATCAACGTCCAGGTGTTGAGGTCGATGATCGCCCGGTAGTGCCCAGGTCGGGCCATTGCGTCGATGAGACGTTGGGCGAGTTGATAAGTCGACGGTGGCCCTGCGCCGACCGATTCGAACAGGTTCATCGACCGTGCGATCAGATGCTCGGCGCCGTCGGAGGTGGCCTCGCGGCCGCCCCGCACACAGAAGCCCACCCGGCGGTGCAGGCCCTGCCCATCGCGGAATCCCCAGTTCGCAGCGAAGGTCCGGCCGGACACGAAGTCCACGGTCCAGGAGAGCAACTGGGCCTCGCCCACATTGAACGCCCCCGCCGGGATGTCATCGGCCATGGATCGGCCGGCGAGAGGCTCAACCGCGGGATCCTTGCCCAGGTTGATCAGGAACTGCGGAGTGACCGCGCTTTCGCCGAGGTTCAGGTCGACGACGTACGCACCGGGCGCCGGGCGCTCAGGTAGTTCGGTGTCGGCAGGTCCGAACCACAGTTGCACGCCATGGACACGGTCGTCGGTCATCACCACCGGTTCGGTATAGATGACCCGGCTCCCTCCGACCGTGCTTAGAGCAAGTCCGGACCTGCCGCGGACGGTGTGGGTGATCGCCCCGCAAAGGTCGGCCAGGTTCGGATTGCGCCGGAAAAACACCGTGATTGGCACAAAGTTCTTCGTTTGCAATCCCACCGCGACGACCGCGGGCTGCGGACCGAGCGTCTCGATCAGCAGCCACTTGTGACTCATGGCCAGACCTGGGGCCGCAACGGCCGTTCACCCGGTGCTGAGCGGATCGGAACAGACTGCCGCATAATGCATCAGGCTCCCAGGGCGGGTGCGATGGTGGTGTACCA
>VERS01000256.1 GCA_018882545.1 Mycobacterium sp. | reverse complement strand
GTCTACGCGGGCCGACCGCGTGTGCGGTGCACCTTCGATAGCTTTACTGAAGACACGAGCCTGAATCGCACACTCAAGGCTGCCGCCAGGGCTGTATCCGCCTCTCTGCTGCTGCCCCTGGGGCTTCGATTCCGTGGCCGGCGGATTGCCGAGTGGCTCAACACCGCGGGAGAACTCCGGCGAGAAGACATACATGTGCTTCCCGACCGAAATCGGCCGCACTATCGAGATGCCCACCAGTTCGCCGCATTGATACTCAAGTCCACCGGCATCGAGGTGAGCCATGGTGGGCGCATCGCGCAAACCTTCTTGCTGCGAACCCCCGACGCGGTAGAGGAAGGCATCCGGTGCGCCTTGAATGAGCACCTCCCGAAGGAACACGCAGTCAAACGCGGAGGCAAGGAACTGATTGCCGGGGATTCCAGCGGCGCCAAGAAGCGTCGGGTCACTCCCGACATTATTTTCGGCCGCGACTTAGCTGTCGGCGACGTCAAATACGTGATCACCAACGGTGATGTGAGTACAGCACACCTCTATCAGGTAACTACATTCGCAACCGCCTATGAAGCGGAGAAGGCTGCACTTATCGGCTTCGGCCCCGGTTCAGTCGACGCCAGAATCGAGGTAGGAAATGTGTCAGTTCGTGGCTTCAGCTGGAAGACGACAGAAGCGGATCCTAGGACGGCTGCGGCAAAACTAGGATTCGAAGTGGCTAGCTGGTTGTGGACGAATTAGGTGGGTTGCTTTTCTACCGGCTCGGCCGATGCACCATCGGCCGCTTCGATCGAATCGAGGATCACCAATGGCTTTGAGCCAGTCAACTTGCGACTGATGCGCTCGGAGATCGTATCCGCGTAGATTGCTGAGCTTCGCCATTGCGATTTGTTCGGAGCCTGGACCGGAGGGCATGAGTTATAGCGTGAGCCACTCCTGATGTAGCCGGGATACGGTCTTCAGCCTCCAGACACCAGCAACCGGCTAAGGATCGAAGTATTGTCCCCAAAGTGGTGAGCGCGCTCTGGATGAATGACCTTCTTGGCTGGAAGAAGGCTTCGGAAAAAGCACAGAAGTCATGCATTCAACTCTTTGGCGAGCCGCTTGCTCCTAACCTCTCGGATGTCGGGAATAAGGCAAGTATGCGTCTTGCGGCAGCTGCTTACGAGATGCGCGGCATCCCACAAACGCAGATTCGCGCCCAGAGCCTCGACGATGAGGTAAAGAAAAAGGCTAGTGGCACCGCACTCGAAGTGGCGATCGAGAGCGATCTATCCGATGGCCTTCCGAGTGAAGATCCACATCGAGAGTGGTCGGTTTCACGGGGCGGAAACGTATCTCAGTTCGCGCAATTCACGCATCTCAACGATCTGCAAGCCATCCTGGTCGACCATCCGACGCTGAGGGCCACGTTCGCGGGCGATTACCAAATCCAGACCGACGTCTGGGTGGGCGTGCCTAATTCCGGTGATGCATCGAAGCCCCAGTTCCTCCACGCCGCGATCTCGAGCAAGTGGACGATTCGCTCAGACCGTGTCCAGAACGTTCGTCATGAGTTCGCAACCCTTGTCCGAAATCGCAGGGGTAGGTGTCCCCACCTTGTCCTCGTGACCGCTGAGCCGCTGCCTACGAGGGTTCTGTCAATCGCCCGCGGGACTGGAGAGTTGGATGCGGTGTACCACCTGCTCTACGACGAGCTGGATGCGGCAGTGCCTCGAATTTGCGGGGAGAACTCTCGGCTAGGCGAGCAGCAGGAAGCTTGGAACGAGATGGTGTCGCAGAATCGATTGCGCCCTTACTCGAGGCTCGTCGAGGACCTCGTCGAGAGCTAAAGGCAGGCACGGATCTGTTTGGCGACGGCAGCGGCAAGCCCGACAGGAACGGCATTTCCGATCTGCCGCGCAATCTCAGTCTTGGAGCCGCACCAGACGAAAGATTCCGGGAAATCCTGAAGCTGCGCAGCCTCGAGATGGGTGATGACCCGGTTGACCCTTTTCCGCGGATTGTTGGCATCCCATTGCGGATGAAGGTACTGACCCTTTTCGGGCTTGAAGAATTCGGTTCTGATTGTGAGAGACGGCGCGTCCCATCTCATCCGACCCATCACGTCGGTGGTCCCAGTCGGCTTGTTCCGCCAGCAGTCGGGTAGCAACTCGTCGGGAAGATCGAACCGACCTCCGCCGGGAGGCACGCAGTCGTATCGAAGAAGCGATAGTTCCCGGGGGTTTCGCCCGAAGTGGAGATCGAGCCACTTGAACTGGCCCGGTACGGATTCGCCGAAGAAGGTAGTCCGCGCTTGTGGCAGTGATGTTGTCGACGGCCTTTCCGGAAGCTTGGCAATCCGCTCTCGAACGGTCACCCAGGGCTTGAGCCGTCCGGTCGGAACCTTGGCATGGGTGGGTTTCGGCAACTCAATCTTCCCGATTCGCGAACCGATCACGATGGTCCGCAGTCTTCGTTGGGCGACACCATAATCTGCGGCAAGGAGCAGCCCCGGGGTCAGCTCGTAGTTGCTGATCATCCCGCTCTTTGCCTCATCAAGCAGCAGCTGGAATTCCGCGCTGCTCCTGAAGCGGTCTACGTTCTCGATGACAAAGACCTTCGGGTTGGCGCGTTCCACAACTTGGAGGTAACGCTTCCAAAGCTTGTTTCTGGGATCATCGACGTCTCGGCTGCCGAGGTTGGAGAACCCCTGGCAAGGGGGTCCTCCTATCACTACGTCGGCTTCCGGGATTTCACCCTCCAGTGCAACTCCGATATCACCCCAGAAGGTGTGGTTCTCGCCGAAGTTGGCGGCGTACGTAGCAGCGGCGTGCAGGTTCCATTCTACTGACATGACGGGTCGGAATCCGTGGCGGACGAAGCCAGTCGTCATGCCCCCACAACCTGCGAAAAGGTCGATCAGACGCGGGGACTTTGCCATGAGCCACATGGTAGGCAACCCGTACGACAGACTTGGGCCGGCGCGCCGGATTTAGGCTGGAACGATGGCTGAGTCGTGGGCCTCATCGCCTGGTGTTCGCGCGAGCATGAAGTCCAACAAAGGCCGGGACACCAAACCGGAAATGGCGCTCAGATCGGCTGTCCATGCCCTTGGGCTGCGTTACCGCGTGTCCGGAAGACCTCTGAAAGAACTACGTCGAACAGCGGACCTCGTATTTCCAAAGGTGAGGGTCGCCGTGTTCTTGGATGGGTGTTTCTGGCACGGATGTCCCGAGCATCACAGTGTCGCAGTCACCAATGCCGATTTTTGGGCGAAGAAGGTCGCCGGGAACATCGAGCGAGACCGTGACACCGATATGCGACTCCTTGAAGCCGGTTGGGTGAGTGTCAGAGTTTGGGAGCATGAGGACCCACTCGAAGCGGCCCGCAGGATTCACGAAGTTGTCTCGGCGCGCCGCACTGGGAACCAGGTCTGCTGAAATCCGCCATTGCGGAAGTTCGGTCAATCCGAACCGGACACGTCGGTGGAGTCAGGACTCGGGTTGGGTCTCGATCCGCCCCCGTACAGGAATTGCTCGAGGACTTGCTTGCGGGCGGGATGGCGGAGTTTATCCATCGTCTTCGTTTCGATCTGGCGGATTCGTTCCCTGGTCAAGCCATAGAACTGGCCGATCTGCTCAAGGGTCCACGGTTCATCGTCGATCAGCCCGAAGCGCCTCATGATCACGCCGGCTTCGCGCTCGCTCAACGTGTGCAGTACCGATTCCAGTAGGTCTTTGAGTTGCTCGATTTCGATCTCTTGTTCGGGGCCGGCATCGAAGGAGTCGACGAGATCTCCCAGTGTCGCTTCGCCGTCGGACCCGACGGGCATGTCCAGGGAGAGCATGTTCTGGGGGCCGATTTTCAGACACTCGGCGACCTCGGTGTCGGTGAGTTCGCACGCAAGCGCCAGCTGATGAACCGTCGGGGGTTGGCCGTCGACGGTCAGGCGAGAACGCGTTGCCCAGACCTTGTTGACGCGCTCGACCATGTGAACCGGGAGTCGAATGAGCCTGGATTCGTTGGCGATTCCCCGGGTTATCGCTTGGCGGATCCAATTCATCGCGTAGGTCGAGAATTTGTAACCCAACGCGGGGTTGAACAGTTCGACCCCGCGGATCAGACCGACTATCCCGTGTTGGAAAAGGTCGTCGTAGGTCATGCCCGGCGGCGCATAGCGGCCTGCCACCTTGTGCACGAGGCCTTGGTTGTGAAGCAACAGGCAGTCGGCCGCCGCGCGGGCCTCGCCGGTCAGTCGGCCGAACTCGCCCGATTCGAGAGGCTTGCGGCTGCTTCCTCTGATTAGGAGGGCCAGTCCGACCTCCTCTTCCGGTTTCAGGAGGACCTTGGCCGGATTCTTGATCCGTCGGTCGAGCCGAAGCCTCCGGCGGGCGGCCGCGAGGGCCGCGGCCTCCGCGACTTCGCCGAGGTCGGGCTCCCCCTCGATCGTGAGCCCACCGTCGTCGACTCGTCCCTGGGATTCATCGGGGGAATCGGCGGGTCCGTCACCCGCGGGCCCGTCCTCCTCGACGCCGATCTCGGCCCGGGCCAGTACCTGCTCGGCTCGACGGCGGTGTTCCGGCGACGCCCACTTCAAGGCCTTCAGCACGCCTTCGAGGCGCGTCCGGCGAATCACCCGGTCGGTGATGAAGGGCTTGAGGC
>VERS01000255.1 GCA_018882545.1 Mycobacterium sp. | reverse complement strand
GACGACGGTGCCCACACTGAGCCCGGCGAGGACGACCGACAGCGCCCGGCCGCGTCTCTCCGGGGACACCAGGGACGCCGCGGCCGCGGCCGCCGTCGGGGAGTACAGACCCGCCCCGACGCCGGCGACGACACGCGAAGCCAGCAGCAGCGCAAAGGAATCCGCCACCGCGCTGGCGACATTGCCGAGGGTGAAGACCACCATGGCGGCCAGCAGCAGGGTTTTGGCGTCGGCCTTGATGATCGACGACAGCAGTGGCCCGGAGATCGCGTAACTCAGGGTGAAGACGGTGACCATCTGCCCCACCTGGGCCTCGGCTACACCGGTCTGAGCGGCGATGTCGGGGATCAGACCCGCAACGATGAACGCATCCAAGCCCAGGGCGAACATCCCGACGGCGAGCAGCACTACCCGGCCCATCAGCGGGTCAGAACTCGATTCCGTCCAGCAGCGACGCCGCGGCTTCTGTCGCCCAGTAGGTCATGACGATCGCCGCACCGGCCCGCCGGAGGGACAGCAGGGTCCTGTTGTGCCCGCAGATACCAGGCAAACACCCGGACGTCTGCGTGTGGCGTCGTCCGGGGACTTTGGTCGCATCGGCTCAGGAGTGGACGACTTCGGTGATGACCCCGAGCGCCTCGTAGGTGGTCCGCGCCCGGGCATCACGAGTCGCCAGCACCACACCGTGGTCACGCGCGGCCAGGGCGATCAACCCGTCGTATACCGCACCTCCGGCGATGCCGCGCCGTCCGAACTCGCGATGGGCCGATCGCGCGGCTCGCGCTCCAAGTTGCACCGGGATCGGGAAATTTTCGTCGATCAGTGCCACGGCATCGGCCGGCGCGAGTCGAGCATCACCGGGCAGCCGGGTCAGAACCGAATACGTTTCGGCCAGCGCATGTCCACACAGACTCAACGTCCGGCCGCGGGCCCACAGCGCAACCGGAGCATGGCACTGGTGCGAGCTCACCAATAGCGGAACCGCGACACTGGTGTCGATCGCCGCCGTCGTCACCGGCGCGCGGAGTCGATCAGGGCAAACATCGTCTCGTCAGTGACTTCGGTGTCGGCACGTGCTACCAGGCGCCCGTCCTCAGCGCGTTCGAGGCGGGCGGTGCGGCCGCCCGGGACGATCCGCAGTCCGTCCCCGTACACCGAGATGTCGACCGTCGACCCGGGAGCAAGCCCCAACGCCTCTCGCAGGTGCTTAGGCAGGACGACACGACCGCCGGCATCGATGACAGCCTCCATGGGATCAGAATACCAATAAAATCCCATTTAGTGATCCACCGTCATGTCCTACGCGTACTGGCTCGGATCAGCCTGGTGCGGATTGGGCCGCAAATACAAAAGTTTGTGCCGCAACGGCACCGACTACTGGACTCAACAGTGGTGGGAGGAACCAGTGACAGCCCTCGGCGCGAAGGACGAACGTGTCATGCCGGTCACGGTGTGCGCCGGCGCAGGGTCACCGCGCCAGGGTCAGCGCCCCGAGACCGAAGGCGAGCGTAACGACCATCAATTCCGAGCGCGACTTCGCGGCGGCGCGAGCGTGGGCTGCGAATGTTGGATTCGCGGGCAGGCCGCACGGTGAAGAGCTCACCGCTCAACTCGGGCCGCCGGAAATGATTTAAGGAGCCCCGTTGGGGCTTCACCCAGTTACCCGCAGCACGGATCTGTCGGTGTGCGTGCATACGGCGAGCATGATTCGGGGACGGGCGGCTTGACAGTCGCCTCAAACAACGCGATCGGGGGAGAGCCATGAGCGACGAGGCCTGGGACGAAAACCCTGTCGAGCAGTTGCCCAGCGTGATCGAAGCCGGGCCGACTCAACAGTGCCTGGACCGGAAGTCACTTGTTGAAAATTCCTGGCCCGGGCCGGTAGTAGCGGAGCCAGGTCACTCCCATCAAGACCAGTGCCACCGCGCCGAAAGCCAGGGCGCCGCCGGGGCTGCGATGCATCACAAGGTAGCCGGCAAAGGCCACGATCGGTGGTGACAGCCAGTAAACAAGGCGGTTACGTCCGCTCTTTCGGGGATCGACGAATGCGCCGACGGCGGCACCGAACAGCAGAAAGACCCACACGAACGACCCGTGCATCCGATCGGCTCCCTCAGTCTGGATTTGCCCGATGCTACCGGCTACTTCACTCCGATGGCCGATCCGCGCCGACTGGCCATGCCGAGCGCCGGACAGGCTAAGGTGCTTGGCGACGGCGGATTTCAGCCGACTGCGCGTCGTCGGCCGCGACAGTGGGACGGGCTGGCCCAGTTTCTACCGAGCGCTCGACAACGCCGTCCCCGAACGTCATGACCGCCCGGCCTTTGTCGGGGTTCTTCGGGGGTTCGGGGATCTTCCCGGCCCCGGCCATCGACGTCCACGGCACCGCTCCGGGATACTTGCTCGCCAGGGTGGTCTTGGCGGCGTACTCGGCGAGCACCAGGACGTCGGGCTGCAGGCGTTGCAGCACGGTGTCGAGTTTGCGGTGAACCGCCATGCTGGCGTTCCACACGACCAGGCGCATGCGGCGATCTTCAAGAGCCCTGTCGGGGGCTTCACCCAGTTGCGCGCAGCACGGATCTGTCGGTGGGCGTGCATACGCTGATATCAAGCATGAATCAGGAACGGGGCGGCTTGACAGTCGCCTCCAACACCGAGATCGGGGGAGAGCCATGAGCGACGAGGCCTGGGACGAAAACCCTGTCGAGCAGTTGCCCAGCGTGATCGAAGCCGGGCCAATCGACCTGACGCTGTGGACGAGTGCCCTGGGTGGCGATCCACAGGCCTACGACATCTCCTTCACGTGGGACGGCCTGCACACCGCAGACTGGTCCGAGGACATCAGCCTGGCCACCGGTGGTCTCTCACCGGGATCGAGCTCACCGGTCTGGGGGGTAGTCAGCTGGCCGGACGGCAACGATGTCCTGCTGACCTACACCTGGAGTGAGCTCGACATGCGGGGCTATCGACGGCTTGACGGCCTGGCCCCGAGTGCGGGGGACCCGCAACAGTGGGTGAACCTGGGGGAAGCCCTCATCGAGCTCGTCCTTGGCGACATCGGATCAGGCAGGACTGATGAAGAGTCCTTGGCTGCAGCGTATTTCGACCCCGTCGACGACGACGTCATCGAGCTTGACGAACTCTTTCGCATCTTCTTGCACGAGGTGGGCGATACGAAGCCCTGTCCGGACTTCGATGCGTGGCTGGAGGAGAAATTGACCGCCGGGTCCTACGAAATCGCCGAAGACTACTAGCGCCTCCCGCACTGACAGCGGTCGCGGGGCCGGCGCGAACCTGTTGCCGCTCGCTGCGTTCCTGATGTGGTCGTAGCCGGCCGCGGTCGAGCGTCACTGGATGGCCTGTGTCGGCATTCAGCCCAGTGGGGAGGAGAGGCAATGGGAAAGGCCGTGAAGACGGGTAACGGCGAGCCCCGCGCGAACAGACAGAGCTCTCGGGGCCGGTCGGATTAACATTGCCGGGATGACTGCCAGCGGGTCTCCCGACGGAAATCCGACAGTGAGCACGAACACGGGTGGGGTGGCCCCGGAGTTGCGTGTCCTTCTGACTGATGCCGCACCAGCGGGGTCGGCGGGTGCCGCGGTGTGCGCGTACGCGTTGAGCCACGGATTCGATGCCGAGCGCGCTACCCGCCTTCGGGTCGTGGTCGAGGAGCTGATCCGTGAGTGCCGGATGCGCGAGACCGCCACGGGCACAACGGGTGATGTGAGTGTGGATGTCGGCTTCGACGGGGTCAGCCTGGACGTCGATGTGGTGGATCACCGGCTGCCGCTCAGCCCGGAGCGCGCCCGCCACCTCCCGTCGCGGCGCCTGCTCGCACTCGGATTCGTCGACCATCTGCGCATCGGTTTCCGGGGTGCCACCGGGAACGTGGCCAGCTGCCGCCTGACCGTCGCGCCGGATCACCCCGACGACCTGATCCACGCGGAGGTGCTGGAACCTGACGCTCCCGATGCGCCCGGTGTCGAGCAGGAGCAGATCGCCGTGCGCCCGATGACCCCGGCCGACGTCGACGGTCTGGTGCGGTGCGTGTTCCGCTGCTATGGCTACACCTATCCCAACCCGTCGATGTACCAGCCCGGGGCCATCCGCCGGCAGCTCACATCCGGCTCGATGATCTCGGTGGTGGCCACCGCGCCCTCCGGTGAGGTGGTGGGCCATGCCGCCTGTACGTTCGACCGACCCGCAGATGTGATCCCCGAGGCGGGCAAGATGATCGTCGACCCCCGCTACCGGGGCCACCATCTGGCCGAGCGGCTTTCACTGAAGCGCCAAGAGATCGCCGCCGAGCGCGCCATCCCCGGAATGTGGTCGGAGACCGTCACCAACCACCCGGCCAGTCAGCGCCTGGCCATCGAGCGCGGCGGGGTGGAAGTGGGACTGCTCATCGCCTCCTGCCCCGAAACCATTGCGATGGTCGGCATGCCCCAACAGGACGCGCACCGCCATTCCTTCCTGGCTATCTTCACCAAGACGGGTCCCCTCCCCGCAGCCACCCTCACCATGCCCGGCTACGCGGCCGCCCACGTCGCCACGCTGGCGGGCCGGCCCGGCCTCGATCGGGACATCCGCACCGAGCCCGGCCAACCCGCCGAGGCCCACTCACCCCTGCACAGCTCCGCCTCCGCACTGGCCGG
>VERS01000254.1 GCA_018882545.1 Mycobacterium sp. | reverse complement strand
GGCCACGACGTCGGCTGATGCCCGCCGCGCCGACGCGGGCCTGGACATTCCTGACCAACCACACCCATGTGCTGGTCTGCCTGGCCCGCGGTGATTCTCCGACCGCGCGGGAACTGGGCCTACGCATCGGCATCACCGAGCGGGCGGTGCAGGTGATCCTCGCCGAACTCACCGACACCGGTTACCTGGTCAAGCACAAGGACGGCCGCCGCAACATCTACACGGTCAACTACGCCGGCCGACTGCGCCATCCGCTGGAAGCCCATCACACCGTCGGCGATCTGCTCGCCGCTCTCTCCTGAGGGTTGTCGATCTAGCGACTCACGAGACGGTGACGTGCACGTGGTTGAAGTGATCAGCCACCCGCCACATCGTGTACACGACGCCGAAGCGGCCCGATTGACTGAGGATGTCGGCGTTGATCGCGTCGCCCAGTGCCATATCCGAGCCGATCATGATGTCGATGGCCCGACCGCTCGGATGATCGGGGCGGGAATCGGCCCGCACGCCGCCGATGGACTGCACACCGGGGTAGTTGGCGACGATGTACTGGGCCAGGTTCCGCGCGTTGGGCACCAACCCGCCCATCCCGACCTGGGGGACCGCCGAGGCGGTGGCCGATGACGTTGCAACCAGTGCCGCGGTAATCGTCGCTAGTGCAATTCTTTTCATGGCAAACGAGGCTAATCGAGTATGTCGAGCGGGAGAAATCAGCGGGCTGTGAAATTCTGTTTTGACCATATTCAGATAGTTTGCCAGCAAAACAGAATGACCGGCTATGACATCCTGTGGACAAACCGCATAACCGCTGTTCGACACGGTAATTGTCAAATCCGGGAATACCCAGTTAGAGCGGGGTGATTCGAGGTATTTATGCATTTCAAAGCGGTTGTCGCCATGCCCCCGTCGCGCAACCGCAGAACAGTGCTTTGCTCCCCGGTTCCCAAAATAGCAGGGTGGCGTCGGTCACATACCTGTGTTTTGCTGTATTTCACACTGTTGTCGGTGCGGACTAACAACATGGTGGCCGCCTCGGAAAATGCGGAACTGCCCGGTATTCGACAGCGTTCCGGCCTGCGGTCAGGTGTCAGCGAGCGTCGAAGACATGCGGGTCGATCAGCCACTCCGGATAGCCGAGCGCACCACCGGCGCGGACCTCGTTGAGGGTCCGGGCGAGCGCATCCGGCAGGCCCGGATTGGCCGGGTCCAGCGCCATGGCGAAGCTCTCGCCGAAGTCGCGCAGGTCGATGGTGAGCAGCGACGGGTCCAGGGACTGCTGGTATCGGTTCCCGATCTCACCGCGCGCGATCGCATCGATCACGCCCGATTTCAGGGCCGGCAGCAGGTCATCCTCGCTGGGATAGCTGCGGAAGACGGTCTCCGGCAGGCCGGCCTCGGCGGCCCGCTGCCGCGCATAGGACTCCCCGGTGGTGCCCGGAACCACCCCGATCGCCATGGCGGTGCCGGCGAAGGACCGGTAGCCGGTGATCCTGCCGCTGTCGAAATCGGACCTGCGGACGAGCAGCGACTGGGCGAACGAGGCCGTTCCCGGCCCGAACACCGCTCCCTGGGCTCGACGTTCCGCGGTCGGGCTGATCCCGCCGATGGCGACGTCGCAGCCGGGTTCAGGGCCCGCGGGTGCCAGCCAGATGCCGTCGAACTTCTCGATCGGGACGAACCGGGGGTGCACTGCCCAGTGGCGGGCGACCGCGCGAAGCAGGTCGGCTTCGTAGCCCTGGCCGTCGGAGTAGGAGATCGGGGCGAAGTGGGCGTAGGAGCACACCGTCAGGGTTCCCGCGTGACGCAGTTGCGGTCCCGCCGAGTCCGGCGACGGACCCGAGGCGAACAGGATCCAGGTCAGCGTCGCGGCAGCGGCGAAGTGCACAGCCGGTGGACGTTAGCACTCACCGGGCCGGGCCGGTCCGGGGTTCAGCCTCGACGGGGCCGCTGAGCCGTCCTGGTCTGCGGTTTTCGGCCCTCCTCGGAATCCGCACGGTGCGCAGTCGCGGCAGCGGCGCGGGCGGCGCCGGCGCGGGTGGTGAGCACACCGCGGTCCAGGTAGGGCCGCGGGTCACCCGGCTTGTCGTTGCGGGAGTACCCGGCGTCGATCACCGGTCGGATCACTGCGTCGAGGGCGTCGACCGCCTTGTCGGGAACGCCCGCCACCCGAAGCACCTCGGTGATCGGGAGGGTGGGCGTGGGGACGAAGTAGCTGGTGTCGGTGCCACCCAGGGAGTTGACGGCGGTGGTGATGTTCGTGGGAGCGATCTGCGCGGGCACATCATCGGTGAGTTGGTGGATGAAGGCCATGGTCGCCAGGGCGTTGAGCAGGGTCAGCGGTCTCCACGGGCGGTCCGGGAAGTCGCCCCAGACGTCATACTCGTGGATGACCAGCGCGGTGTCGTAGCGACTCTCCGCCGCCGGACCCACCGTGATGTCCACGATCGGGATGCGGGTGCCCGGCCGGAACAGCGTGCTGGCCAGTCCCCGCGTCGGCGAGTTGAACAAGACGAACTGCAACTGCTCGGCGGCCGGAGCGTTCGGGTCGCTTCCCAGGCGGGCCCGCACCCGGTCCAACACGACGGTGCCCTGCGATTGGCCCACGACGGCCAGCGGCTCCGGTCGCTGCCTGATGGCGTCCCCGAGTCGGTCGGCCCCGATCGCGATGCGTTGATTGGCCGTGCCGGGGCGAAACCACGACGCCGGGTAGTCGATCAGCACCGGTGCGGTACCTGGAAAGAAGCCGGCGCCGATCTGCCGGTTCGGGGTGACGTAGCGGGTCACCACCGGCAGCGCGGCCAGACCCGGAAGCCACTCGGCAACCTCGTATTCCGTACCGCCGAGGATGAGCCGGGTCTGCGGCGCGGCGGCCTCGGCGGTGGCACCGGGCACCGCCGCCGCGACGAGGCCGACCGCGCAGCCGACCGCGATCGCTCTGCCGATCACCCGGCCGCTCATGGATGTCGAGCGTAGGCCTAATCCCTGACCGAGACGTCAAAATCCCTGGATCCCCCGGCGCTGCTCTCAGGATCGACACATGTGCGGTGTGACCGCCGGCCGCGGCCATCGGCAGGCCCCGTAAACTCCGGCCCGATGAGCGATGCGCTGGTCCTGGACTATGTGCGCACCCCGCGTGGCAAAGCCTCGGCGCGGGGTTCGCTGCACGACCGCACCGCCACCGATCTGCTGATCCACCTCGAGCACGCCCTCGTCGACCGGACCGGTCTGGACCCCGCCCGGGTCTGCGACGTCATCGTCGGCTGCGCCTCCCAGGTCGACGAACAGGGCGCCGACATCGCGCGGACCTCGGCGCTGCTGGCCGGTTGGGGCGAACACGTGCCGGGGGTGACGATCAACCGGTTCTGCGCCTCGGGGATCGACGCCGTCGCGCACGCCGCCGCCCGTCTGCGCGCCGGTGACCTCGACCTGGCGGTGGCCGGCGGGGTGGAGTCGGTCTCCCGGGTTCCGCTGTTCGCCGACCGCGGCCCGCTGTGGACCGACCCGGCCACCATCGCCACCGTCGGGTCGGTGCACATGGGCATCGCCGCCGACCTCAACGCCACCCTCGAGGGCTTCCGGCGCGAGGAGCTCGACGCCTACGGCCTGGAGACCCAGCACAAGGCCGCCGCGGCGTGGGCCGCCGGGGTGTTCGCCGGATCGGTGGTGCCGGTGGGTCCCTCCGCGCACGGGCCGGGCCTGGATCACGACGAACTCGTCCGCGGGCAGACCACGGCGGCGGCGCTGGCCGAGCTGCCGCCGGCCTTCGCCGAGCTGGGCGCCGAGGGCCAGGATGCGATCGCCCTCACCGCCTACCCCGCGGTGTCGGCCATCGAGCACCTGCACACCGTGGGCACATCACCCCAAATGGCCGACGCCGCAGCACTTCTGCTGCTGGGAACCCACCGCACCGCCGAGCAGACCGGGATCGCGCCGCGCGGACGGATCGTGGCGGCCGCCACCACCGCGGTCAACCCGGTGCTGATGCTGACCGCCGGGCAGTCCGCAGTCGTCGAGGCCGTCGCCCGCGCCGGGTTGCGGCCCGCCGACATCGACGTCTTCGAGTTCGCCGAGGCGTTCGCCGCGCTGTGCCTGAAATTCCGCCGGGAACTCGACGCCGGGCCGGAACGGATGAATCCCAACGGCGGAACCATGGCGATGGGACATGCGTTCGGGGCGACCGGGACGATCCTGGTCGGCAACTGCCTGGAGGAACTCGAACGCCGCGACGGCCGGTACGGTGTCGCCGCGGTCAGCGGCGCGGCCGGCCTGGGGGTGGCCGTTGTTGTTGAGCGGCTGGTCCCCTGAGGAACGAAGCCCGGGGGCTGACGCCGACAATCGCGCCCGGCTTTCCTGGATATTTTCTGACCAGCTCCTGAGGCGTAGTCTGACGCAGTCGTCAGAAGACGACTGATCGCCGGGAAAAATCGTCGGAAAGTCATAGTGAACAGAGAGTGCGGCAAGCGCGATGTCCAAAGCACGCGGTAGCGCCCTAAGCAGTGGCGTAGGGATCGGGGCGGCAGCAGTCGCCCTCGGGCTGTCCCTGGCCGGGCCGCCGGCACCGGCCGGCGCCGAGGTCCCCGATACCGATACCGCGTCGGTCTCAGCGACGAACCCCTCGACCGGACCGGCCCGCACCGCGTCACCGACCCGCACCGGCCCCCGGCGGGGC
>VERS01000253.1 GCA_018882545.1 Mycobacterium sp. | reverse complement strand
GCTGTAACCGCAGTCGATCCGCAGCGGATCGACCCCAGCGCCGGAAGGCCGAAAACGGTGTTGGCCGCGTAGTCTTCAGCGCTGTCGAACGCCCCGGGTGCGGCCGCTCCCGCCGAGAGCCACAATGCCGGGCTGACCGCACAGATCGCGGCGGTGCGCGCCGGGCCGAGCCGGGCGCCGAGCAGCAGGGCGCCGTAGCCGCCCATCGACCAGCCCAGGAAACCCACTCGCGTGGTGTCCAGGCCCTGCTGGTCGAGCAGCGGGATGAACTCCTCGAGCACCATCGCCCCGGCGTCCTCCCCGGAGGCCCGGCGGTGCCAGTAACTGCCGCCGCCGTCGACGGCGGCCACGGCAAACGGCGGAAGCCCCGCCGCGGACGCCTGGGCCAAACCCTGTTCGACACCGCCGGCCATCACCGAGGCCGCGCTGCTGCCCTTGCCGTGCAGGGCGATCACAACCCGCAGGGGACGGTCCACTCCGGGCGGGCGGGCGATCGCCCAGTTCGTCGGGACTCCGCCGCGGGCGGCGGAGACGAAACTCCCCGCCACCATGGTGTTCGGGGTGGGGGTCGGCGGATCGGCCCGCACCGCGGGCGGGGTGGTCAGCGCACCGGCGGCCGCGGCACCGGCCGCTACGGCTGCCAGGCGCAGCGCCGCGCGGCGGGAGATGTCGGGCACCACGACATCGTGCCACCCGGGCTCGCGGTGCACCGCCGGGCTTCTGCGGGGTCACTTCTTCGGGCAATCCGCGCTCCGGGCCGGGGTGCGGCTGGCAGCATGACCAGGGTGACCGCAGCAGTGACCCCGAAGGGGGAACGACGACGCTCCGCGCTGGTGCGCGCAGCGGCGGAGTTGTTGTGCGAGGGCGGTTTCGAGGCCGTCACGCACCGTGCGGTGGCGGAGCGGGCAGGGCTTCCACTGGCATCGACCACCTACTACTTCTCATCGCTGGAGGAGTTGATCGAGACCGCCGTCGAGTACCTGGGGACCGCGGAGGTCGCACAGTTGCGGGACCGGGTCAAGGCGCTGCCGCGGCGGCGGCGCGGGGCTGAAGCCGCCGCGGACCTCCTCGTCGACTTGTTGGCCGGCGAACCCAATCGGGAGCAGTTGATCTCGCGCTACGAGCGCTACATCGCCTGCGCCCGGAACCCGGCGATGCGCGGGGTGGAGCGCCGGCTTCTCAAACAGCGGGTGGCGGCCGTCGGCGAGGCGATGGCTCGTTCCGGCCGCCGGGTCCGGCCCGACATGATGACCGCGCTGCTGTACTCGGTGGACGGCGCGGTGGTCTCCGCCCTGGTGGACGACCAGGATGGGCCCCGGGAGAGCGTCCGTGCCACTCTGGTTGATGTGATAGACGTTCTCGCCCCCATCGACCAGCCCATCGACCAGTCGATCTGACATGGGTCTGGCTGATGTCACACGGCCGGTGACCGGTCTCATCGACGGCGCCATGGACCGCGCCCTAGTGCTCGGTTACACCCGGATCGGCTCGGGATTGCGGCGTCGGTGGTGGCCTGCTGACCCGCCGCCGGACGCCATGGTCGGCAAGCGGGTGGTCGTCACCGGGGCCACCGCCGGAATCGGCCTGGAGATGGCCCGCTCATTCGCCAGGCTCGGTGCGATTGTGCATCTGCTCGGCCGTAATCCGGAGAAGGTCAGCCGCTGCGTCGCCGTGATCCGTCAGGAGATTCCCGGCGCTGACGTCGTCGGGGAGGTGTGCGACGTCTCCGACCTGGAAGCGGTGGCGAACTGGGCGACCGATTTCGCCAACCGGGTGCCGGCGCTGGATGGGCTGGTGCACAACGCGGGGCTGATGCCCAAGGAAAGGTCGGTCACCCCTCAGGGCCACGAGTTGCAGCTGGCCACCCACATTCTGGGCCCGCATCTGATGACCGAGCGGTTGCTGCCGCTGCTGCGGGCCGCCCGGGGGGCGTCGGTGGTGTTCGTGTCCTCCGGCGGGATGTACAGCACCCCATTGGTGATCGACGACCTGGAGTCCGACCACGACTACAACGGGGTGCGCACCTACGCGCGCACCAAACGGATGCAGGTGGTGCTCGCCGATGCCTGGGCGCACCGTCTGGCCCGCACCGACATCAAGGTCGAGAGCATGCATCCCGGCTGGGTGGACACCCCGGGCGTGGCGGAGTACCTGCCGCGGTTCCGGGTGATCACCAGGCCGCTGTTGCGGGACCTGGCCGACGGCGCCGACACCGTCGTGTGGTTGGTGGCCACCCGCCCACCGTCCACACCCGGCCACTTCTGGCACGACCGTGCACAGCGGCCGACCACGTTCGGCTGGCAGCGGCCCGGGAACCCGGCCACCGTCCGCCGGTTCCTGCAACAGGTCAGCGAACTGACCGCGACGTCGAAGGCGTGGACCTAGGGCAGGGCCGGGGTGACGATGCACCCGGTGGCGGCATCGCCGTAGATCGTCACCTTGTGCGGATGCTGGGCTGCGTACCGCGCGATGTAGGCGCACAACACTGCGTCGACCGGATCCTCGGCGCGCCGCAGTTCGGACTTGCGGGCGGCGGCTTCCACGGCGGTCCTGAGTGACAGCCAGTCCTGGCAGCGATCGACCGCCAGCCCATCAAGCCCCTCGATGAAGTCCATGAGCCGCAACAACTCTGACCGCAACTCCGGAAAACCGCGGCCCGGCTTCTGCTTGTACTTCAGGGTCTTGTCCAGGCCGAACAGCACCACGCTGGCCGCATGCGGGTACACCTCGAAGGCGCGCCGCGCGTCGCTCGACCGGGGATCCAGGTCCAGTTCCAGCCGGGCGCACAGCCGCGCTCCCCGGCCGCCGTCGGCGAACCAGGCCAGCCCGGTGTTGGCCGGGTGGGCTCCGGCGTGGAAGCGTCGGAAGTCGCGGTTGAGGGCCGCCTCGCAGGGCCGGTTACCGCTCGGATTGGTCACCACCAACGGCGCGTCGATCGCCACCACGCAGGCGCCGGCGACGTAGGGCTGCAACTGGGCGACCACGTCGTCGTCGCCCCCGGCCACCCCGACATGACAGAGCGCCCCGGCCTCATCGAGGGCAGCGACGCCGGTCGGGCCGTGTCGGCCCCACGCCAGGTCGACTCCGACGTAGTACACGCGAAAACTGTAGGCGCAGGGCAAACCGTAAGCTTTCTCCCCGTGACCATCCCGAACGTTCTGGCGAGCCGCTATGCCAGCGCGGCAATGGTCGCCATCTGGTCCCCGGAGTCCAAGATCGTCGCTGAGCGCAGGCTGTGGCTGGCCGTGTTGCGCGCCCAACGCGAACTCGGCGTTGAGGTGCCGGATGCCGCGCTGGCCGACTACGAACGGGTGCTCGAGCAGGTGGACCTGGGTTCGATCGCGGCCCGCGAGCGGGTGCTGCGCCATGACGTCAAGGCCCGCATCGAGGAGTTCAACGCGCTGGCCGGCCACGAGCATGTGCACAAGGGCATGACCAGCCGCGATCTGACCGAGAACGTCGAGCAGTTGCAGATCCGGCGGTCCCTGGAACTCGTCCACGACCACGGGGTGGCGGTGGCTGCTCGGCTGGCCGAACACGCCGCCGGTTACCGCGATCTGGTGATGACCGGCCGCAGCCACAACGTCGCCGCCCAGGCCACTACCCTGGGCAAAAGGTTCGCCTCGGCGGCGCAGGAGATGCTGCTGGCGCTGAGCCGCATTCGGGAGTTGCTCGACCGCTACCCGCTGCGCGGCATCAAGGGACCGATGGGCACCGCGCAGGACATGCTCGACCTGTTCGACGGCGACGCCGACCGGCTGGCGGAACTGGAACGCCGCGTCGCCGCGCACCTCGGGTTCTCCGCGGTGCTCGACAGTGTCGGCCAGGTGTATCCGCGATCACTGGACCACGACGTCGTCTCAGCACTGGTGCAACTCGGTGCGGGTCCATCCTCGCTGGCACACACCATCCGGCTGATGGCCGGCCATGAATTGGTGACCGAAGGCTTCGCCCCCGGACAGGTCGGCTCGTCGGCAATGCCGCACAAGATGAACACCCGCAGCTGCGAACGGGTCAACGGCCTTCAGGTGGTACTGCGCGGATACGCGTCGATGACCGCTGAACTCGCCGGGGCCCAGTGGAACGAAGGCGACGTCTTCTGCTCCGTGGTGCGCCGCGTCGCGCTGCCGGACGCGTTCTTCGCCATCGACGGGATGATGGAGACCTTCCTGACCGTGCTGGAGGAGTTCGGCGCGTACCCGGCGGTCATCCAGCGTGAGTTGGACCGGTATCTGCCCTTCCTGGCGACCACCAAGGTCCTCATCGCCGCAGTGCGCGCCGGGATGGGACGCGAGTCCGCCCATGAGGTCATCAAGGAGCACGCCGTCGCCGTCGCGCTCGCCATGCGCGAGCAGGGCAGTGAGCCGGATCTGCTGGACCGCCTCGCCGCTGATCCGCGGCTGCCCTTGGACCGCGCGGCACTGGATGCGGCGCTGGCCGACCGGCGTTCGTTCACCGGCGCGGCCGTAAGCCAGATCGACCGGGTCGTCGCCGCAGTGGACGGACTGGTGCGCAGCTACCCCGACGCCGCGAAGTACACCCCCGGCGCGATCCTGTAGCCCATCGATGGCGCTCGACGGGATCGACTTCACCGACCTCGACAACTTCGCCGACGGATTCCCACACCGGCTGTTCGCGCTGCACCGTCGTCAGGCGCCGGTGTTCCGGCACGAGCCCACGGAG
>VERS01000252.1 GCA_018882545.1 Mycobacterium sp. | reverse complement strand
GTGCGGCGCAGCACCAGCACCGAGCGGCCGTGGACGCTGACCGTCGTGCCGGCGGCAACCTGCTGTTCGGTGGCGCCCCGCGGGTCGGCGGTGTCGATGATCGCCTGCCACCTGCGGGCGTAGGGGGTTTCGGGAATGACGAAGTCCACCGGGTAGGCGTGGGCGTTGAAGCACAGCAGGAACGAATCGTCGATGATGCGCTCGCCGCGGGCGTCCGGTTCCTCAAGCGCCTCACCGTTGAGGCCCACCGCCACCGACTTGATGCCGGAATGCCAGTCGTCGGAGGTCATTTCGACGCCGTTTCGGGTCAGCCAGTAGAGGTCGCGCATGTTGTGGGGGCTGGACGATGGCCGGCCGTCGAAGAACCGCCGGCGGCGGAACACCGGATGCGCGGCGCGCAACGCGGTGACTCTGCGGGTGAATTCGAGTAAGTCGGCGTACTCATCAGCGCCTGACCAGTCGATCCAGGTGATCTCGTTGTCCTGGCAGTAGCCGTTGTTGTTGCCGCGCTGGGTGCGGCCCACCTCGTCGCCGTGGCTGATCATGGGAGTGCCCTGCGACACCATCAGCGTGGTCATGATGTTGCGCATCTGGCGGTGTCGCAACGCGATGATCTCCGGATCGTCGGTGGGCCCTTCGACCCCGCAGTTCCAGGACCTGTTGTGGCTCTCCCCGTCGCGGTTGCCCTCACCGTTGGCCTCATTGTGCTTCTCGTTGTAGGACACCAGGTCCGCCAGGGTGAAGCCGTCGTGGCAGGTGACGAAGTTGATGCTGGCGATCGGCCGCCGGCCGGTGGCCTCGTAGAGATCGGAGGACCCGGTCAGCCGGGAGGCGAATTCGCCCAACGCGGCCGGTTCGCCTCGCCAGTAGTCCCGCACGGTGTCGCGGTACTTGCCGTTCCACTCCGTCCACAGACCGGGGAAGTTGCCCACCTGGTAGCCGCCCTCGCCGATATCCCAGGGTTCGGCGATGAGCTTGACCTGGCTGATCACCGGATCCTGCTGGATGATGTCGAAGAATGCCGAGAGCCGGTCGACGTCGTAGAACTCCCGGGCCAGGGTGGAGGCCAGGTCGAAGCGGAAGCCGTCGACGTGCATCTCCAGCACCCAGTACCGCAGCGAGTCCATGATGAGTTGCAGGGTGTGGGGATGGCGGACGTTGAGGCTGTTGCCGGTGCCGGTGAAGTCCTTGTACTGCGCCGGGTCGGAGTCGAGCAGGCGGTAGTAGGCGGCGTTGTCGATGCCGCGGAAGTTGACCGTCGGGCCGAGATGGTCGCTCTCGGCGGTGTGGTTGTAGACGACGTCGAGGATCACCTCGATACCGGCGTCGTGAAACGACCGCACCATCGACTTGAACTCGCCGACCGCGCCGCCCGCGTGCCGATTGGCGGCATAGTCGGCGTGCGGGGCGAAAAAGCCGAATGTGTTGTAACCCCAGTAGTTTCGCAACCCGAGGTCGATCAGCCTCTTGTCGTGCATGAACTGGTGAACCGGCATCAACTCGATGGCGGTCACGTTGAGCGACGTGAGGTGGTCGATGACCGCCGGGTGGGCCAGTCCGGCGTAGGTGCCCCGCAACTCCTCGGGCACCTTCGGGTGGGTCTGCGTCATCCCTTTGACGTGGGCCTCGTAGATGATCGTCTCGTGGTAGGGCGTGCGCGGCGGGTGGTCAGAGCCCCACCCGAAGAACGGGTTGATCACGACGCTGGTCATGGTGTGTCCGAGTGAGTCGACCCGGGGCGGCTCGTCGCCGCCGCCCAGATCGAAGGAGTACAGCGCCTGGCTGAAATCGAAGTGGCCCTCGAAGGACTTACCGTAGGGGTCGAGCAGCAGCTTGCTGGGGTCGCACCGCAGGCCAGCACCGGGATCCCAGGGCCCGTGCATCCGGAATCCGTAGCGCTGGCCCGGCGCGACCGTGGGCAGGTAGGCGTGCCAGACGAACCCGTCGACCTCGTCGAGGTTGATACGTGTCTCGGCGCCGTCGTCGTCGATCAGACACAATTCGACCCGATTGGCGACCTCGGAGAAGACCGAGAAGTTGGTGCCGGCGCCGTCGTAGGTCGCGCCGAGAGGGTAGGGGGTCCCAGGCCATACCGCCAGGGGAGCCTCGCGCGCCGCCATGCGTTTCTCCTATGTCAAGCCGCTGCCGGTTGGCAAGCGGTTTGGTGGGTTTGGTGGTCTGTGTGCAGGTGGCCGAAGACGACCCGGGCCAGTCGGCGTTTGAGGCAGCGCAGCGCTTCGCGGGTCGAGTCGCCCTGGGCGAGCCGGTGTCGGTAGTAGGCCTGCCCGAGGCTGCCGTCCATGCGCATCTGGGTGACCGCGATGCGGTGCAGGGCGGCGTTGAGTTGTCGGTTGCCTGAACGGGTCATGCGGACCCGGCCGGCAGTGTTGCCCGACCAGACCGGGATCGGCGCCACCCCGGCGTGACGAGCGAAAGCCGCCTCACTCTTGAACCGGGTCACACCGGCGGCCTCGCCGACGAGTTTGGCCGCGGTCAACTCCCCACAGCCAGACATGGCCAGCAGCGCCGGGGCAGCCTCGCGGACGCGGTCACCGATGCGCTTGGCCAGTGCATTGATAACTTCAGTGAGGCGGATGATGTCAGCCAGCTCGTCGCGAGCGAGCTCGGCCACCAGACCGGCCTGTGTGGCCAGCCAGTCGCTCAGGATGCGTTGATGTTTGGCCAGATCCAGCGAGCGTGCCTTGGGAGCCTGCGCGGGGTCCAGTTCGTGAACCCGCCACAGCAGCCGGTTGATCGTGGCGGTGCGTTGTGCGACAAGGACTTCCCGGCGATCCACCAGCAGCTTGAGCTCACGCGAGGTCTCGTCGTGGGAGGCAACCGGAAGGTCGGGCTCGCGTAGATACGCCCGGGCCACCGCCAGCGCGTCGATCGGATCGGACTTGCCGCGGGTGCGCGCAGAGGCGCGGGTCTGGGCCATCAGCTTCGGGGGCACCCGCACCACCTTCTGGCCGGCGGTCAACAGATCGCGCTCCAGTCGCGCCGACAGATGCCGGCAGTCCTCGACCGCCCACACCAACTGAACCCCGAAGCGTTCCCGGGCCCACATCACCGCCTCGGCATGCCCGGCGCTGGTGGCCGAAACCGTTTTCTCGGCCAGTTTGCGCCCGACCTCGTCAACGGCGACGAAGGTGTGCGTGCGCTTGTGTACATCGGCTCCAACAACAACCATGGTGGTTGCCTCCTTCACTGTGAGGTGACGGTTGGGCCGGTCGGCGGACACATCTCAGTGGGGGCGGTGCCACGCTCCTATCAAGTCACGTCCAACCACCGCAAAGAAGCGGCGACCTCACCCTGACACTGAGAGAAGACCCTATCCTCGGGCGCCCTACGATTGGCCGCATGCCACTACCGCTCCCCTCAGCCGACAGTCGGGCCGTCGTCACCGGCGCATCGCAGGGCATCGGCGAGGCACTGGCCGCCGAACTCGCCGCGCGTGGCCACCACCTGATCATCACCGCCCGCCGCGGCGAGGTCCTCGAGCACCTGGCCGCCCGGCTGCGCGCCGGGTACGGCGTGACCGTGGAGGTGCGTGCGGTCGATCTGGCCGACCCGGCCCAGCGCGGCGAGTTCGCCGCCGAGTTGGCCGGCCGCGACATCGCGCTCCTGTGCGCCAACGCGGGCACGGCGACCTTCGGCCCGGTTGCCGGACTGGATCCGGCCGGGGAGCGGGCCCAGGTGCAGTTGAACGTGCTCGGAGTGCACGATCTGGTGCTGGCGGTGCTGCCGGGCATGATCGCCAAGCGGGCCGGCGGAATCCTGATCTCGGGGTCGGCCGCGGGCAACTCCCCGATCCCTAACAACGCCACCTACGCCGCGTCCAAGGCGTTCGCCAACACCTTCAGCGAGTCGCTGCGCGGGGAGCTGCTGGACACCGGTGTGCACGTGACCTTGTTGGCTCCCGGACCGGTGCGCGCCGAGATGCCCGACCCCGACGAGGCCTCGCTGGTGGACAAGCTGATCCCCGACTTCCTGTGGATCTCTGTCGAGCACACCGCGCAGCTGTCCCTGGATGCCCTGGAGCGCAACAAGATGCGGGTGGTTCCGGGCCTGACGTCCAAGGCGATGTCGGTGGCCAGTGGGTACGCACCGCGGGCCATCGTGACACCGATTGTCGGGGCGGTCTACCGCAAGCTCGGCGGCGGCTAGGTCGGTCTAAGCCGAGACTCGTTGCCCATGTAAGTTTTTCGCCGTGGGCGAGGTAGGGACGGACTGCGGGTCCGGGTAGGTGCCCAACGCCCGGTCGGCCACCCCCGGGGTGGTGACGGCGAACCAGTAGTGCTCGTTCTTGAAGTGGTGCAACCGGTGGTTTCGGTGGATCGTCCGGTAGAACCAGGTCTTGGGCTTGTAGTCGGTGTGCACCAGATAGTGGCTCCACTCGTAGACCAGACCGATGCCGAAGACCACCACCAGGAAGGTCAGACCCAGCCCGGTTCGTGGGATGAGCACCCAGGCCGTCAGCAGTGCCGCCGCGAATGCCCCGGCCAGCGACTCCAGGGGGATGAAGATCAGTTTGACGATCCGCGGGTCGGCGTGATGCTGGCGGTGCTTGCGGCCCAGCAACGGGTCGATCGTCACTCCACCGATCCGGCGCGGCCGCCAATGCAGGACGACGACGTGAATCATCCACTCCACGAACGGAAATACGGCCAGCACGGCCAACGGCAGCAC
>VERS01000251.1 GCA_018882545.1 Mycobacterium sp. | reverse complement strand
GTGTGCATCACCCGCGGCGCAGGTCGGTACGGTAACGACGTGCGAGAGCGGAGCGCAGCGACGACGAGGAGCAGCGCAATATGCCCACAGCGCTGATCACCGGGGCCGGTGGAGGCATCGGTGCGGCGATCGCCGAGACGTTGGCATCCAGCCACACCCTGCTGCTGGCCGGCCGGCCCTCACCGCGACTGGATGCCGTCGCGCAGCGCCTCGGGGCCACCACCTGGCCACTCGACCTGACCGACACCGACGAAATCGACTAGGCTGCCGAGGTTCTGGCTGAGCTCGACGTGCTGGTGCACAACGCCGGGGTGGCCTACCCGGGTCGGGTTGCGGAGTCAACACCGGAGCAGTGGCGGGCGACCTTCGAGGTCAACGTGACCGGTGCGGTGGCACTGACTCTGGCGCTGCTGCCCGCGCTGCGGGCTGTGCGCGGCCAGGTGGTGTTCATCAACTCCGGTTCGGGCATCACCCCGTCTCCCGGGCTGGCCTCCTACTCGGCGAGCAAATTCGCGCTGCGGGCCTTCGCCGACGCACTGCGCGCCGACGAACCACTGCTGCGGGTCACCAGCATCCACCCGGGGCGGGTCGACACCGAGATGCAGCGCGAACTGGTGGCCTACGAGGGCGGTCGGTACGACCCGACCCGGTTCCTGGCGCCGGCCACCGTGGCCGAGGTCGTCCGGCAGGCGGTGCACACCCCGCCCGAGGCGCACACCCACGAGGTGGTCATCCGCCCCCGGCGGTGATTTCGGCGCGGTTTCGGGCGCTGAGCGCTCGTCAGCGCGCCGAATTCGCCTCAGAGGACGACGTTGACCAGCCGACCGGGCACGACGATCACCTTCTTGGGGGTGGCGCCGGCCAGGAAGGTCCGCACCTTCTCGTCAGCCAGCGCGGCCCGCTCGAGTGCGTCCCGATCGGCGTCGGCGGCGACGGTGACATGCCCGCGCACCTTTCCGTTGACCTGCACCGGGTACTCCACGGTGTCGACCACCAGGTAGCGCTGCTCGGCCTGCGGGAACGGCCCGTGCGCCAGCGAATTGTCGTGCCCAAGGCGGCTCCACAGTTCCTCGGCGAGGTGCGGGGCCAGCGGCGCCACCATCAAGACCAGTGGCTCCAGCGCGGCCCGGGCGGTAATCCCGGACTTGGTGAGGTGATTGGTGTACTCGATCAGTTTGGCCACGGCGGTGTTGTTGCGCAGATTGGCGTAGTCGTCGTGGACGCCGGCGATGGTGCGGTGCAGGACGCGGAGCGTCTCGTCATCGAGCTTGACCTCGGAAGCCGTGCCGTCGGAAACCCTCGTGCCGCCGGTGGTCTCGTCGACCACCAGGCGCCAGACGCGTTGCAGGAAACGGTGCGCTCCGACGACGTCCTTGGTGGCCCACGGCCGGGAGGACTCCAGCGGTCCCATCGACATCTCGTAGACCCGCAGCGTGTCGGCGCCGTAGGCGTCGCAGATCTCGTCGGGGGAGATGGAGTTCTTCAGGCTCTTGCCGATCTTGCCGAACTCCTGGAAAACCTCCTGCTCGGCGCCCGAATCACCGTCTGGTCCCGGCAGGAAGAACCTCCCGTCGCGTTCGACCACATCGGCGGCGGGCACGTAGGTCCCGCGTGCGTCGGTGTAGGCGAACGCCTGGATGTAGCCCTGGTTGACCAGGCGCCGGTAGGGCTCCCGCGAGGTCACGAAGCCCAGGTCGTGCAGAACCTTGTGCCAGAACCGGGAGTACAGCAGATGCAACACCGCGTGCTCGACCCCGCCGACATACAGGTCCACCCCGCCGGGATCGTCCGGGCCGTGCTCGGCCGGCCGCGGGCCCATCCAGTAGGCCTCGTTCTCGATGGCGCAGAACTGTTCGTCGTTCTGCGGGTCGGCGTAGCGCAACTCGTACCAGGAACTGCCGGCCCACTGGGGCATGACGTTGGTGTCGCGGGTATAGGTCTGCAGACCGTCGCCGAGGTCCAACTCCACGTGCACCCAGTCGTTGGCCTTGTTCAGCGGGGGCGAGGGCTCGCTGTCGGGGCTGTCCGGGTCGAACAGCACCGGGGAGTAGTCCTCGATGTCTGGCAGTTCGACGGGCAGCATGGATTCGGGCAGCGGATGGGCGCGGCCCTCGGCGTCGTAGACGATGGGGAACGGCTCGCCCCAGTATCGTTGCCGGGCGAACAGCCAGTCCCGCAGTTTGTATTCGACGCGCGCGTGACCGCGGCAGTCGGACTCGAGGCGCTCGGTCATGGCCTGTTTGGCCTGCTGCACCCCGAGGCCGTCGAGGGGTCCGGAGTTCACCAGGGTCCCGGCCCCGACGTAGGCCTCCTGGGAGATGTCGCCCCCGGCGATGACTTCGGTGATCGGCAGGCCGAACTCGCTGGCAAACTCCCAGTCACGTTGGTCATGGCCGGGCACCGCCATGATCGCGCCGGTGCCGTAGCCGAGCAGTACGTAGTCAGCGATGAACACCGGGATCCGTTGGCCATTCGCCGGATTGACGGCGTAGCTACCCAGGAAGACGCCCGTCTTGGCTTTGTTCTCCTGACGTTCCAGATCGGACTTGGCGGCGATTGCCCGGCGGTAGTCGGCGACCGCGGCGACCGGAGTCTCCGCGCCGCCGGTCCACCGCGGATCGACCCCGTCCGGCCAGCTCGCCGCGACAACCCGTTCTACGAGTTCGTGTTCTGGTGCAAGCACCAGATATGTTGCCCCGAAGAGGGTGTCGGGCCGGGTGGTGAAGACCTCGATGTCGGTTGCGATATCGCTGTCGGCAACGGCGAACAGCACCGCTGCTCCGGTGGAGCGTCCGATCCAGTTGCGCTGCATGGTCTTGACCTTGTCCGGCCAGTCGAGTGCGTCGAGGTCGTCGAGGAGTCTGTCGGCGTAGGCAGTGATACGCATCATCCACTGCCGCAGCCGCTTTCGGAAGACCGGGAAATTGCCCCGCTCGCTGCGGCCGTCAGCGGTGACCTCCTCGTTGGCCAGCACCGTGCCCAGGCCCGGACACCAGTTGACCAGCGAGTCGGCCCGGTAGACCAGGCGGTAACCGTCGACGACGTCGGCTCGCTCTGCCCTGTTCAGTTCCGGCCAGGCCCGGCCGTCACCGACTTCTCTTGCACCGCTTTCGAAGTCGCGGATCAAATCGCTGATCGGCCGGGCTTTACGCTGCTGTGGATCGAACCATGCGTTGTAGATCTTCAGGAAGATCCACTGGGTCCAGGTGTAGTAGTCGACGTCGGTGGTCGAAAAGCTGCGCCGCTGGTCGTGGCCGAGTCCGAGTCGGCCCAACTGTCGGCGGAAGTTTTCGATGTTGGCCTCGGTGCGCGTCCGTGGGTGCGTACCGGTCTGTACCGCGTACTGCTCGGCGGGCAGACCGAAGGAGTCGAACCCCAAGGCGTGCAAAACATTGCGACCGGTCATCCGGAAGTACCGGGCGTAGACATCGGTGGCGATATAGCCCAGCGGGTGGCCGACGTGCAGGCCCTCCCCAGACGGGTAGGGGAACATGTCCTGGACGAACATCTTGTCCGTCGGCAATGATGTCCCGTCCGCCGGTGCCAGCTTTCCCACCGGGTTGGGCACGTTGAACGTGCCCCGCCGCTGCCAGTCGCGCTGCCAGTCGCGCTCGATTCGGCCCGCCAATTCCGCGGTGTATCGGTACTGCGGGACGTCGGTGCCGTCCGCGGAGGTCATCGCCGATTCGGTCACGACTGACAGGGTATCGGTGCGCCCCTCCGAGGCGATGCGGAGCGCGACTGGGTGGAGAGGCCGGGCGGTCACAGACTCGTCGGCAACGGCTCGGTATCGGTTGCGTCGCAGCCCGGTCAGGGCTTGATTCCAGGTTCATTGCAGCGCTGTCCGGGCTGCCTGGGCGGTGCCTACAGTCAGCACGGAAGTGGGTCTGCGCCCGGTCGATGGCGCGATCCAACCGCATTGCGAACAAGGAAGATCAGTGATGAAGAGCAATTCCGGTCGGTGGCGGGTGCTGCTCGGTGGCGCTGCCGCCGGGTCGGCGGCAGTGATCGGGTTCGCCGGCGCAAGCGCCTCGGCCGAGCCAGTGCTGCCCGCGCTACCGGTCCCCGCCCCGGTCACCGTGACTCAGACCGTTACCGTCACACCAGCCGCGGCACCCGCAGCTCCCGCAGCGGCACCGGCCGCGGCACCCGCGGCACCCGCAGCGGCACCGGCCACGGCACCCGCCGCACCCGCCGTCCCGGCCATCCAGCCGGCGGCCTCCGGCACCATCGCTGAATTCTTCAAGGACAAGAACGTGACGATGGAGCCGCAGAAGGCGGCCGGCTTCACCGCATTGACCGTTGTGCTGCCGGTTCCGGCCGGGTGGAGCGTGGTCCCCGATCCGAATGTTCCGGACGCCTTCGGGGTGATCGCCGACCGCAAGGGCGGCGACGGCCTCTACACATCCAACGCCCAGGTGCTGGTGTACAAGCTCGTCGGCGATTTCGATCCGATGGAGGCCATCAGCCACGGCTTCGTCGACAGTCAACAGCTCAAGGCCTGGCAGTCGACATCGGCGTCGATGGCGGAGTTCGGCGGATACCCGTCGTCGATCATCAGCGGGACCTACCGCGACAACGACATGCTCCTGAACACATCCCGGCGCTATGTCATCGCCACGTCCGGTGCTGACCGGTACCTGGTCTCGCTCTCGGTGACCACCGCAGCCAACCAAGCGGTGGCCACGGC
>VERS01000250.1 GCA_018882545.1 Mycobacterium sp. | reverse complement strand
GTGCTGGACTGCTCCGGTGCCGACCCCCAGCAGGTCGATCTGGCCGTGCTGCTGGAGCGGCTTGCCGAGCGGGGGCTGCTGCGGGTTCTCACCGAGGGCGGCCCGAGCCTGCTCGGCGGATTCGTCGCCCGGGCACTGCTCGACGAGTTATGCCTGACGACAGCTCCGCTGCTGGTGGGCGGCAATGCGGTCCGGGTTGTCAGCGGGGGGGTCGAGGTGCTCACCCGACTGCGTCCTGAGCACCTGCTGAACGACGAGGAGGGTTACCTCTTCGCGCGCTATGTCCGCGTCGGCTGAGGCGGATTCGCCGGTCGCTACTGTGGTGGGCATGCGTGGCCAGCGACGGATCCTCACGGCGGTCACCGGTGTGGCGCTACTGCTCACCGGCTGCGCACCGTGGCTGGCGGCCAACCCGCAGTTCGCCACCGACGCGGCCGACAACGACGGCGGCACCCCGGCCGTCAGCACGTCAGCCGGCGGCCCGGCGCAACTCCTGGCACCCAAAACCGACCTGGTCTGGAAGGACTGCACCGGCAAGGCGTTCGGGGACGCTGGCGCCAAACCGATGCCCGGTATTGCCTTGGAATGCGCCGTGTTCGACGCCGACCTCGACCCGGTGGCGGGGGCCACCGGCACCATCACCATCGGGGCGATGCGGGCCCGTTCGCCGCAGACCCCACCGGACGCCAGCCCGCTGGTCTTCACCACCGGTTCGGACCTGCCGTCGTCGCTGCAGTTGCCGGTCTGGCTGACCCGCTCCGGCGGGGACATTCTGACCAGACATCCCATCGTCGCCGTCGACCGTCGCGGCATGGGGTTGTCCAGTCCGATCGACTGCCGCGACCAGTTCGACCGGCTCCAGATGCGCGAGCAGGCCCAGAGCGAACCCGGCGACGACCCGGTCGCCAACCTGGGCGCCATCACACTGACCGCCACCACCTCGTGCACCGACGCACTGGCTCCCGGGGACTCCGCCTACGACAACGCCCGCGCCGCTGAGGACATCGAACGGCTGCGCAGCACCTGGGATGTGCCCGGCCTGGCCCTGCTCGGCATCGGCAACGGCGCGCAGGTGGTGCTGGCTTATGCCGGCTCGCATCCGGAGAAGGTGGCCCGGCTCATCCTGGACTCCCCCACACCGCCCGGTGCCGGCGCCGAAGCCCTCGCCGAAGATCAAGTCAAGGCGCAGCAGAGCGCACTGCAGGAGTGGGCCGCCCAGTGCGCGGCGACCAACTGTCCGCTGGGACCGGACCCGAGGGGTGCCGTCGACGGAATGTTGGCCGCGGCCCGAAGCGGCCGCGGCCCGGGGGGAATGCCGTTGGCCGTCATGGTCAACGCCATCGTGACCACCCTGGGCTATCCCACCGGCGACCGGGTGATCAACACCGTGAAGTTGGCCGAGGCCCTGGCCACTGCCCGAAGCGGTGACATCAACCAACTCAACAGCCTGGTCAACCAGGCCGAGGCGGTGCGCGGCACGGACGGGCAGTTCGTCAACGGCTGTAGCGACGCCCTCAACCGGCCCAGCCCGGACCGGGTCCGCGAGCTGGTCGTGGCCTGGGGCAAGACCTACCCGCAATTCGGAACCGTGGGTGCGTTGAATCTGGTGAAGTGCCTCAACTGGCCCAGTGGATCGGCACCCAAGGAACCCAGGGACCTGAAAGTGGACGCCCTGCTGCTGGCGGTGCAGAACGACCCGATCGCCGGGACGCAGGGGGTGCCTGCGGCGGCGGCGACGATCATCAACGGCGGCGCCAACAGTCGCCGGGTCATGTGGCAGGGCACCGGGCACGGCGCCGTCGTCTACACCTCCTGCGCGATGCCGCCGGTGCTGGATTACCTGGCCTCCGGCAACATCCCGCCGACCGACATCTTCTGCCCCGCCTGACGTGCTCGACCGCCGTGCCGGTGTACGGTGCGGATCGTGGCAGCCAGTCAGAGAGGCGCTGACCTACTGCGCAACGCCTTTGGTCCCCGTAGCGGCCCGTTGAGCACCCAGGACGTGGTGCGCATCGCGCTGTGGCCGATCGCGGTCATGTCGATCATCCACCGCAGTTACGTGCTGACGGCCAACGGCTACATCACCGACGACTGGGCGCCCGTCTACTGGGCGCTGCGTCGCTTCCGGGCCAGCGAACCGGTGTACATCGACGTGTTCACCGAGGTCGATCCGCACTACCTGTATCCGCCCGGCGGCACCCTGCTGATGGCGCCGTTCGGCTACATCGACAGCATCTTCGCCGCCCGCAACTGGTTCATCGTGCTCAACACGGTAGCGATCATCGCCGCCTGTTATCTGCTCGTGCGGTTGTTCAAATTCCCCTTGAGTTCGCCGGCTTTGCCCGCCCTGCTGGCGGCGACGTTCGTCACCGAGTCGGTCACCAACACCCTGGTGTTCACCAACATCAACGGCTGCATTCTGCTGTGCGAGGTGTTGTTCTTCAGGTGGCTGCTGGACGGCCGCCGGAATCGGGAATGGTTGGCCGGCATCGCCATTGGGCTGTCGCTGACGGTCAAACCGGTGCTGGCGGTGCTCCTGCTGCTGCCGCTGCTCAACCGGCAGTGGCGGGCGCTGTTCGCGGCGGTCGCGGTGCCGGCAGCCTTCAACCTGGTGGCCTGGCCGCTGGTGGTGGATCGCGGCAACTTCATCCACCGCACACTGCCCTACATCCTGTCCACCCGGGACTACTTCAACTCCTCGGTGATCGGCAACGGCATCTACTACGGACTGCCGATGTGGTTGATCACCGCGCTGCGGCTGTTGTTCGTGGCACTGGCCGCCGGCAGCCTGTGGCTGCTGTACCGCTACTACGCCAAGCGTGACCCGTTCTTCTGGATGATGACCTCCTCCGGGGTGCTGTTGATCGCCTCGTGGTTGGTGCTGTCGCTGGCCCAGGGCTACTACTCGATGATGCTGTTCCCGTTCCTGATGACGGTGGTGCTTCCCAACTCGGTGCTGCGGAACTGGCCGGCCTGGCTGGCCACCTACGGTTTCTTGACGCTGGACCGCTGGCTGATGTGGCGCTGGCCCACCACCGGACGGTTCCTGGAGTACATGAAGATCACCTACGGGTGGTCGCTGATGCTGGTGGTGGTGTTCTGCGTGCTGTACTTCCGTTACCTCGACGCCCGCGACGACGGCCGCCTCGACCAGGGAATCGACCCGCCATGGATGACGGCCCGGCCCCGCGAGCCCGACCGCGCTAGCGTGGGCGCATGACCCCGGTACCCCCGCCCAGGCTAGAACTGTCCGACGACGAATGGCGGCGCAGGCTCAGCCCGCAGGAATACCACGTACTCCGCGAGGCCGGCACCGAGCGGCCGTTCACCGGTGAATACACCGACACCGAAACCGTCGGCGTCTACCAGTGCCGGGCCTGCGGGGCCGAACTGTTCCGCAGCACGGAGAAGTTCCACTCCCACTGCGGCTGGCCCTCGTTTTTCGACCCGGCCGACTCCGAGGCCGTGGTTTTGCGAACAGACGATTCGCTGGGCATGCGCCGGGTGGAGGTGCTGTGCGCCAACTGCCACAGCCACCTCGGGCACGTGTTCTCCGGCGAGGGTTACCCGACCCCGACCGATCAGCGGTACTGCATCAACTCGATTTCGCTGCGGCTGCAGCCGACCTGAGATCGGATTCGGATCCGGCTCAGTTGCTCAGAAAGACGTAGTACAGGCCGTCGTCGCCCTGCTGGCAAAACCACTGCGTGTAGGCGTCGTTGTTCTGGGCGATCTGCACCTCTGGCCCGTCCATCTCGCACGCCGCCAGAGTCGCGTAGCTCCCGTCGACCTGTATCTGGTCAGCGTTGGCCACGCCGTGCGGCGCCACCGCCAAAAGTCCCAGCGCCAGCGCTGAACCCGCAATAACGGTCTTCACAACAGAACCCCTTCCTCCAAAGATGTCGTGACACCAAAGATGTCGTGACAATAGTGCAGGGCCGCAGGTCGGTGCGCAAAATCGCTGGTCGGGGAGTCCGGCGGGCGTCAGGGCAAACGGCCGACCAACTCCTCCACCCCCACGCGCGGGCCGGTGTAGAACGGAATTTCCTCGCGAACATGCAATCGCGCCTCGGTGGCCCGCAGGTCCCGCATCAGGTCCACGATCCGGTGCAGTTCGGTGGCTTCGAAAGCCAGGATCCATTCGTAGTCGCCGAGCGCGAAAGCCGGGACGGTGTTGGCTCGGACGTCCTTGTAGCTGCGGGCGGCCATGCCGTGGTCTGCGAGCATTTTGCGGCGCTGCTCGTCGGGCAGCAGGTACCACTCCAGGGACCGCACGAACGGGTAGACGCACACATAGTTGCCCGGTTCCTCACCCGCGAGAAAGGCCGGCACGTGGCTCTTGTTGAACTCGGCCGGGCGGTGCAGTGCCACACTGCTCCACACCGGTGTGCAGGCCCGGCCCAGCGCGGTGGCGCGGCGGAAGTCGCTGTAGGTCCGCTGCAGCGCCTCGATCCGTTCGGCGTGCGTCCAGATCATGAAGTCGGCGTCGGCACGCATCCCGGCCACGTCGTAGAGACCGCGGACCACCACGCCGTTGTCCTCCTGCTCCTTGAGGAAGCTGGTGGTCTCGTCGGTCACCGCGGCCCGGGACTCCTCGTCGTAGCCGAGCGCACCGGGGCGCACGGCGAACGAGGAGAACATCACGTAGCGGACGGTGGCGTTGATCGCGTCGTAGTCCAGTCTCGCCATGGC
>VERS01000249.1 GCA_018882545.1 Mycobacterium sp. | reverse complement strand
TGAACGCATAGGGGGCGTCCCGCGGACCGGTCATCCCGCGCGGGAAGGCGACGGCATCCCGGTTGCCGGTGCGGGCCAGGTCGTCGAGCACCCTGCCGCCCGGGTAGCCCAGGCCCAGCAGGCGGGCCACCTTGTCATAGGCCTCCCCCGCGGCGTCATCGACGGTGCTGCCGAGTTCGACGATCGGCTGCGCCAGCGATCGCACATGCAGCAGGTGGGTGTGCCCACCGGAGACCAGCAGGCCCACGCACTCCGGCAGCGGGCCGTGCTCGAAAACGTCGGCGGCCAGATGTCCGCCCAGGTGGTTGACGGCATAGAACGGCACCCCCCAGGCCGCGGCGTAGGCCTTGGCCGCGGCCACCCCCACCATGAGAGCACCGGCCAGACCGGGTCCGATGGTGGCGGCCACCACGTCCGGTCGGCCTATACCGGCGACGGCGAGGGCCCGGCGCATGGTCGGGCCGAGGGCCTCCAGGTGGGCGCGCGAGGCCACCTCGGGCACCACGCCGCCGAACCGCGCGTGCTCCTCCACGCTGGAGGCGACCTCGTCGGCCAGCAGCGCGACGGTGCCGTCGGGGTGCAGCGCGGCGATACCGACTCCCGTTTCGTCGCAGGAGGTTTCGATCGCGAGCACTGTCGTCGTGGTCGGTGAGGTCATGACGGATCCCGTCGCATTGTGAAAGCGTCCGCGCCGCTGGCCCGGTAGTACCGGCGACGCAGACCGACGGTAGCGAACCCCAGGCTGCGGTAGAGGCTGATCGCCGGCTCGTTGTCGGTGCGCACCTCCAGCAATACCGGCGAGCCGGGATCGGTCCAGGCCAGCAGCCGGTCCATCATCGCCCGGCCGATGCCGTCACCCTGGTAGGCCGGATCGACGCCGATGGTGTGAATCTCGTATTCGAACGGGGGGACCCGGCCGAGCCGCGCGATTCCGGCGTAGCCGACGAGGAGGCCGTCCACCCGCGCGGCGACGTACCGGATGTGCGGCGCGGCCAGTTCCCGCACGAACGCCTCCTGGGGCCAGGGATCATCGCCGCCGAAGAGCATCTCCTCCAACTCCGCGCACCGGGCGGCGTCCCGGCTGGTCAACTCGCCGTAGACGACCCTCACCGGTCCACCCCGCGTTCGGCCAGGGTCTTGGCGTCGGGCCGACGCAGATACAGCGGCACCAGCGGGTCCGGCGCGCCGGCCCAGTTGGCGACCGCGGCCACCAAACCAACCGCACTCGGCCGCTCGGGTGCGGTCCGCGGCAGGTTGAACAACCCGCAGTGCTCCGGGGACCCGGCGATCGCGTCGGCACCGTCGGTATCGACGTCGCCGGCTGCGGCGACCCCGGGCCCGGCCACACGCAGCCCGTCGCGGTAGCGGGCCCAGTACACCTCCCGCCGACGGGCGTCGGTCACCACCAGCACCGCGCCGCGGGTCTGGACGCCGATCGCGTCCAACGAGCACACCCCGTGAACCGGCACCCCCAGCGCGTGGCCGTAGGCGGCCGCGGTGGCCATCCCGACCCGCAGACCGGTGAACGGCCCCGGTCCGCAGCCCACCACCACCGCATCCAGCGCGGCCAGGGCCACCCCGGCCTCATCGGCTGCGGCCAGGACGGTCGGGGTGAGCAGTTCGGCGTGCGCCTGTGCCCCCAGTGCGGTGCGCTCGGCAAGGACCTCCAGGCCGCCGTCGTCGTCGCGGCGCAGGACACCGGCGATCACCGCCGCGGTGGCGGTGTCGATGGCCAGCACGGTCCGGGTCACGGGGTGCTCCACCGCCAGGTCGCGGTCCGGGTGTCGGTATCGGCCTGGCGCTGCAGGTCGATGCGCAGATGGCGTTCGGCGAGCCGTTCGGCCAGACCCTCGCCCCACTCGACCACCACGACCGCGTCGTCGAGATCGGTGTCGAGGTCCAGGGCGTCCAGTTCAGCCGGCAGATCACCGGCCTGGTCCAGCAATCGGTAGACGTCGACGTGCACCATCACCGCCGACCCGGGCGTCCGCGGTCGGTGAACCCGCGCCAGCACGAAGGTCGGCGAGGTGACCGGACCCTCGACATCCATGCCCTGCGCAATACCCATGGCCAGGACCGTTTTCCCGGCCCCCAGCGGCCCGGACAGCACCACCACGTCACCGGCCCGCAGCCGGCCGCCGAGTTGTGCGCCCAGGGCGATGGTGTCGGCGGCCGTCGGCAGCACGGCCGTGCCCGCACCGGCGCGCGGATCACCCGGCTCACTCAATGCCGTTGGGCTCCATGCCGATTCGCCCGATGCCGATTCACTCGATGCCGATTCACTCGATCGCATCTCGCAACCGCCAGGCGATCGCCACCAGCCGCGACGGCGTCGCCCGTTCCACCAGGCGCACCAACGCGTCGTTGATCACGTCGGGTCGTTCCATCATCACCACGTGCGCGGCGCCCGGGACGATCACCAGAACCGATTCGGGCAGCGCGGCGGCCATCTCCTCGGAGTTGCGGACCGGGGTGAGCAGATCCCGGTCGCCGCAGGCGATCAACGTCGGGATGCCGGCCAGAACCGGCAGTGCGGCGGTCTCGTCGTGCACCTCCAGGGCGTGTAGGAACGCCACCAGGGTGTCGACGTCGGTGTCGTGGATCATCTGCTCGGCGAAGGCCACCACGCTGGGGCTGATCGCGTGATCGCCGAACGACGCGGTCTTCAGGATCGGCCGCAGCGCCGACCGGGTGGCGCCGCGGGTGCGGTGCACCAGGTTGGGCACGTAGCGCGCCGCGAACCGGACCGCCTCCAGGGCCGGGTTGCGCAGGATCTCGCCCAGCGGCGAGCGGGCGACACCCTCGGCCGCCGAGGAGATGATCGCCGCGCCCACGATGCGCCGGCCGTAGTGCTGCGGGAACTGGCGGGCGTGGGAGAGCACCGTCATACCGCCCATCGAGTGCCCGACCAGAACCACCGGGCCGCGCGGAACCATCACCTGCAGAACGGTTTCCAGGTCCTGGCCGAGTTGCTCGACGGTGTAGGTGTCCAGCGGGGCCTCCCCGGACTGGCCGTGCCCACGCTGGTCGTAGAACACCATGCGGACCTGTTCGCCCCAACGCTGGGCCAGCGCGGCGCGCTGGAAGTGGAACGACCCCATCCGCATACAGAATCCGTGCGAGAAGACCACCGTCAGCGGCGCGGTGACCGGCCCCACCTCGCGGACCACCAGTGGGACACCATCGGCGGTGGTCACCACACAGCCGCGGTCGGCCTCCAGCAGGGCGAAGTCCTCGCCCTCGTAGGCGTCCCGGATCACGCTGCGGTAGCGCAGCGCCCTGGCCGCCGACACCCCCGCGGCGGTGCTGACGGCGCCCAGGCCGGCGACCCCGGCCATCAGACCGGCCTTCTTGGCGGTGGCCGCCTTACCCTGGGCCGGCGCAGCGCCGGAGAAACCGGTGCTATCGGGCTTGACCGGGCGACGGCGCCACCGACGCGGTTTGTCAGCCATCGGATCCCCGGTAGGTCCGCACGATCCGGCCGCGCGGACTGGTCACCACCTCGTAGTTGATGCTGCCCAGCGCTTCGGCCCAGTCCTGGGCGGTCTGCTCGCCCTCGTCGCCGGGACCGAACAGGACGGCGCGGTCACCCTCGGCGACGTCGCAGGCGCCCGGTCCGAGGTCCACCACGAACTGGTCCATGCAGACCCGGCCGACGGCGCGCCGCAACCGGCCGTTGATCAGCACGTCGATCCTCCCGCCGAGACCACGGAAGACCCCGTCGGCGTAACCGATCGGCAGCAGTGCCACGACGGTGTCACGTTCGGCGATCCAGGTGTGACCGTAGGACACCCCCTCGCCGGCGCGCACGGTCTTGACCATCGCCACCGGACAGCTCAGCGTCATGGCCGGCCGCAGGCCCATCGGGCCGCGGTCCGGGATCGGGCTGAGCCCGTACACCGCGACACCGGGGCGCACCATGTCGAAGGCCAGATCCGGCCGGGTCATGGTGGACGGCGAGTTGGACAGGTGGGCAACGTCGTAGTCGAGCCTGCGGCGGCGAGCCTCAGCGAGCATCTCGGTGAACCGTTGTGCCTGAAGGTCATTGAGGGGATGTTGCGGCTCATCGGCGCACGCGAGGTGGGACATGATGCCGCGCACCCGGACCGCGTCGGTGGCGGTGGCCCGGCGCAGCGCATCGAGCAGGTCGAGGTAGCTCTCGGCGCTGACCCCGTTGCGGTTCAACCCGGTGTCGACCTTGACCGTCAGGGTCGCAGTGGCCCCGGTGCGGTGCGCGGCGTCGAGGACGTCGCCGACCTGACGCACCGAGGAGACCCCGATCTGCACGTCAGCGGTCAGGGCGGGTGCGAAGTCAACCCCCGGCGGGTGCAGCCAGGCCAGTACCGGAGCGTCGATGCCGGCTCGCCGCAACTCCAGCGCCTCGGCGATGGTGGCGACGCCCAGTTCGGCGGCCCCCGCCCGCAGCGCCGCCCGCGCCGCCTCGATGGCGCCGTGACCGTAGCCGTCGGCCTTCACCACGGCCATGACCTGCGCGGACCCGGCATGGTCACGCAACACCCGCACGTTGTGCTCGATCGCGGCGAGGTCGACGATCGCCGCACCGTTGGCGGTGCCGGCGGCCGACGGCGCCGGGGGCGTCAACGGCGTGATCTGCGTGCTCATGTCACCCCGATTGTCCCAGATCGGAGCATCAGTGCGCGAAGTGCTCCTCGGTGAAGTGGCCCTCCGGTTGGAT
>VERS01000248.1 GCA_018882545.1 Mycobacterium sp. | reverse complement strand
CTTCTCGGCCGAGGGGCTGTCCGCGGGCGGCGGCCTGTACCTGCCCGACCCGGCCGCCCTGCAGCGCTATCGGACCGCGGTGGACCGGGAGAAGTCGGGTGTCCTGCTCGGCGAGATCGTTGCCGAACTTCACCGGTCCGGCTACCGGACCATGGCCCACGAGGTGCTCAAGACCGCGCCCAAGGGCTTCGCCAAGGACCATCCGCGCATCGAACTGTTGCGGCACAAAGGAATTGCCATGATGACCGACTGGCCGGTTGGTCCGTGGCTGGGCACCGCGGCGGCCAAGGAGCGCGTACTCGAGGCACTACGGGCCGGGATGCCGCTCAACGAGTGGCTCGACCGCTACGTCGGCTAAAGCCGTGGCCGTGTACAACCTCGTCGTCGTCGGGGCCGGTATCGTCGGGCTGGCCGTGGCCCGGGAATGGATGACCCGTCGTCCCGACGACACAATCCTGGTTCTCGACCGTGAGCCGGCGCCGGCCCGGCACCAGACCGGCCACAACTCCGGGGTCATCCACGGCGGGGTCTACTACACACCGGGTTCGCTCAAGGCCCGGCTGTGTGTCGAAGGCGCGCGGCTGATGTACGAGTACTGCGAACACCACGGCATCCGCCATGAGCGGTGCGGCAAGCTCATCGTCGCCCTGGACCCCGATGAATTGCCCCGACTGGATGAGCTGCAGGCCCGCGGCGCCGCCAACCGGGTGCCGGGGTTGCGTCGCGTCACCGCCCAGGAGATCGCCGAGATCGAACCCAATGCGGCAGGGCTGCAGGCGCTGTACGCGCCCAACACCGGAATCGTCGACTACGTGGAGGTCGCCCGCTCGATTGCCGATGAACTCCGGGCCGGCGGCGTTCAATTGCGATACGGCGTCGCGGTGGAGTCGATCGACGGCATCGACGTCGCCACCGTGCACACCGCCGAAGGCCCGGTGGCGGCGCGGTCGGTGATCGTCTGCGCCGGGCTGTGGGCCGATCGTCTCGCCCGCACATCCGGTGCCCCGCGAGATCCCCAGATCGTCCCGTTCCGCGGCGCCTACCTGGGTCTGCAGCCCACACCCCAGCCGAGGTTGAAGGGCATGATCTACCCGGTGCCCAACCCGGAACTGCCCTTCCTGGGCGTGCACCTGACCAAGCACGTCGACGGCCAGGTCACGCTGGGCCCAACGGCCCTGATGGTCGGCGCCCGCGACGGCTACTCGCTGGGGCGGCTCAACGGGCGCGACGTCTGGGAGTCCCTCACCTGGCCGGGTACCTGGCGAGTCGCGCGCAAGTACTGGCGGGTCGGGGTCGACGAGATCCGGATGGCCACCAGTCGACGGACCTTCGTCGCCGCCGCCGCCCGTTACCTGCCCGGCCTGACGGTCGACGATCTGGACGGCAGCTCCCACGCCGGGGTCCGGGCGCAGGCCGTCGGCCGCGACGGTGCGCTGGTCGACGACTTCCTGATCTCCGGACAACACGCGGTCACCCACCTGCGCAACGCCCCCTCACCGGCAGCGACGTCGGCGTTCGCCCTGGCCCGCGAGATCGTCGACCGGGTCAGCCGAGGCTGAGTTTCCGCCGCGTGCCGCAACCGGGCACACCGCGACCGGTAGCCTTATCGCCGATGTCTGCCGAGTCGTCGAGGAGTCAACGCGGGGAGGGCGCCCGCGTCTCCTACGCATCCGCCGGGGTCGACATCGACGCCGGGGACCGCGCTGTCGAACTGCTCAAGCCGCTGGCCAAGCGGGCGACCCGGCCCGAGGTTCGCGGCGGCCTGGGCGGGTTCGCCGGGCTGTTCGCGTTACGCACTGGCTACCGCGAACCGGTGCTGGCCTCCTCCACAGACGGGGTCGGCACCAAACTCGCCGTCGCGCAGGCGATGGACGTCCACCACACCGTCGGCCTCGACCTGGTCGCCATGGTGGTCGACGATCTGGTCGTCTGCGGTGCCGAGCCGTTGTTCCTGCAGGACTACATCGCCGTCGGCCGCACCGTTCCGGAACGGATCAGCGCCATCGTCTCCGGTATCGCCGAGGGCTGCGTGATCGCCGGGTGTGCGCTGCTGGGCGGTGAGACGGCCGAGCATCCCGGGCTGATGGAGCCAGACCACTACGACCTGTCGGCCACCGGAGTCGGGGTGGTGGAGGCCGACGACATCCTCGGACCGGACCGGGTCAGACCCGGGGACGTCATCATCGGGATGGGATCCTCGGGGCTGCATTCCAACGGCTACTCGCTGGCGCGCAAGGTGCTGCTGGAGATCGACCGGATGAACCTGGCCGGCCATGTCGAGGAGTTCGGCCGCACCCTCGGGGAGGAACTTCTCGAGCCCACCCGCATCTACGCCAAGGACTGCCTGGCGCTGGCGGCCGAAACCCAAGTTCGGACGTTCTGCCACGTCACCGGCGGCGGTTTGGCCGGCAACCTGGACCGGGTCATCCCGCACGGGCTGGTCGCCGAGATCGACCGCGGAAGCTGGACCCCGGCGCCAGTGTTCGGGCTGATCGCTCAGCGCGGGCGCGTCGAGCGCGCGGAAATGGAGAAGACCTTCAACATGGGGGTCGGCATGGTTGCCCTGGTGGCGCCGGAGGACACCGACCGTGCGCTGGCCATTCTCACGGCCCGACACCAGGACTGCTGGGTGCTGGGCAGCGTCACGAAGGCTCCCGCCAAGGGCGGCGACGGACCACGGGCGACGCTAGTGGGTCAGCACCCCCGGTTCTGAGCCGGGCGGCCGACGGGCCGACTGCGCTACTGCCGCCAGTCGTCGTCGTCCTCGGTGTCATCGAAGCCGTTGGCCGACGGCCCGGGTTCCTGATCACCGGAACCGGCCAACTCCTGGCGAAGCCGTTCGAAGTCGGTTTGCGGAGAGCTGTATTTCAGCTCTCGGGCAACCTTGGTCTGCTTTGCCTTAGCCCGGCCGCGGCCCATGGGGGAACCCCCTCGCGCAATAACGGAGCGGCCTGAAGTCAGGCGGCTCCGATCTAATGTCGTCTTTGTCCTGCCCACACTTTACCGTGCTCCGCCGCAAATTGCGGGCAGGGCCGTTCACCCAGCGGGAAACCCGACGTGACCTCCGTCAGTTCCCGCTTCGGCCGCCGTCGCCGCGGAGGCGGTCCACCGCCAGTCGGCCCGCCCCGGCGGCGTCGGCCGGCGGCAGCGACTCGGGGTCGATGACGGCCGCAACCGCATGTTCACCGCCGGTGGTCAGCTCGGTGTCGACCGGCAGTCCCCGCTTCAGCAGCGCGAGCGCGATCGGTCCGAGGTCGACGTGGTCGACGACGGTGCCGAGCCGGCCGACCGGACGCCCACCGGCCAGGACCGGATCCCCGGTGACCGGCCGCTCCGAGGACCCGTCGAGGTGCAGTAGCACCAGCATCCTCGGAGGCCGGCCCAGATTGTGCACCCGCGCGACCGTCTCCTGACCGCGGTAGCAGCCCTTGTCCAGATGAACCGCCCCCTGACCCGGCGGTCCGATCCAACCCACCTCGTGGGGGATGGTCCGCTCGTCGGTGTCGACCCCGAGCCTGGGCCGCCGGGCCGCGACGCGGTGGGCCTCATAGGCCCAGATGCCGGCCCTGCGCACACCGGCCTGGGCCAACCGGTTCAGCATGGCGTCTTTATCGGGGCGCGGGACCAGCACGTCGATCTCCACGTTGCCCTCGGCGCTGGGCATCCGCCGCAGGAAACCACCGCCGGGCAGGGTGGACGCGGTGCCGGGCTCCGGCAAGGTATCGACGCCCAGGGCCGACAGCACCGCGGCATCGCCGAGACCGGGCCCGATCAGCGACAGCACGGCCAGATCGGCGGCGGCCGGTCGCACCTGGGCCCAGAACACCATCCTGGTGAGATAGTCCAGCAGCGCTGCACCCCGCCAGGGTTCGGTGTCGAGGTAGGTGACGCCGGCCAGGTCGGTCTGCTGCCAGTGGTCCTCGACCCGGCCCTGGCCGTCGAGGCTGAGATTGGCGGTGCACGCGCCGTCGGGCGCTGTTGCGATGTCCTGGGTGGAAATCGAATGCAGCCAGGGCAGCCGCTCGGGGCCGGTGAGGGTGATCACCGCCCGGTGGGAGCGGTCCACCACCACGGCATGGCGTTGCGCTGCATGCTGCTCACCCAGCGGATCGCCGTAATGCCATACCGTTCCGGCATCGGGGGAACCCTCGGGGGCGCTTACCGCTGACACACTCTGAACTCTACGAGCCGGCCAGTAGGCGCTGGCCAGTAGGCTTTGACTCCATGTCCGGCCCGCCCAGTGTGCTCGTCACCGTTGACGGCGGGGTGCAGGATCCCGGCCGGGCGCTGTTGTTCGGCGATGACCTGGCCGCGGTGCGCGGCGACGGCGTCTTCGAGACGCTGCTGGTCCGTGAGGGCGCCGCGTGTCTGGTCGACGCCCATCTGCGGCGTCTGGTTCACTCGGCGGCCATGGTCGACCTGCCCGAGCCGGACTTGCCGGCCTGGCGAGGGGCCATCGACGCCGCCGTGGACCACTGGTCTGCCCAGACGGCCGACGAGGGGGCTCTGCGGTGCGTCTACAGCCGCGGCCGGGAGAGCGGGTCAGAGCCCACCGCCTACTTGACTATCGGGCCGCTGGCCGCGCGCATACCGGCCGCCCGGCGCGACGGGGTGTCGGCCACCCTGCTTGACCGGGGTCTGCCGTCGGCCGGTGTGGAGACGATGCCCTGGCTACTGGCGGGGGCCAAGACGTTGTCC
>VERS01000247.1 GCA_018882545.1 Mycobacterium sp. | reverse complement strand
CACCGGCGGGGCGAACCCGAAGCCCGTCATCAGCACGGTGTCGCACAGGAACGCGTGCAGTTGGCGCAGATTCTCCGCCCCTCCCTGGGCCAGATAGGCGTGGGCCTGGACGGCGATCCCGGCCGGCACCGTCGAGCGCAACATCAGTTCCGCGTCGGGTGCCTGCTCGCCACTGACCACGACCAGCGGCAGCCCGCTGGCGGCGATCTCATCAAGTCCATCCGGCCAGGCCCGGTACCCGCCCAGCAGGCGCACGACCACCACGTCGGCGCCGCCGAGCAGCTCGGGCAATTCCCCCTCGGCCAGCCGGGCCGGATTGGCCTGCCGGAACGTCGCGCCGCTGGACCGGGCGGTGATCAGGTCGGTGTCCGACGTAGACAGCAGCAGGATGGCGGGATGCGACGACGCGGGGGGCACGTGTTATTCGTACCTAATCGCGCTGTTGCCGGTCTGCACCGGGGTCCGGCGGGCGTTCGGCGAAAAGCGGGGCCGCCACCACGATCAGGATGGCCGCCATGATCGCCGGCGCCACCAGCGGCGCCCAGGTCAACTCGAACCCGATGGCGGTGGCAGCGACGCCGGCGGCGGTGAATCCGAGCATTCCCAGCGCCGTGGGAACCGTCAGCGTCACCGCATCAGCGCCGTATCGGGTCAGCAGATAGGCCGCCGCCGACAATCCGGACACTGCGGCCAGCACCGGGATCTGGTCTCCCAGCGCCATCCCGGCGACCGTCACGAGCACCGCCACGACCGAGGCAGGACGGAAGAACAATCCGGCCAGCACGGCAACTCCGGCCAGGGCGGCGGCCGCCAGGCCCCAGGGCGCAACCGGCCGCACCCCGGCGGCCACCATGAGCACCCCGAAACAAGTCGGGAAAACCCCCGCGAACAGCGGCTGGCGACTCACCGGCGGCGCCGCCGCGAGCCGGCCTTTGCCTTGGGCAGCAGGCGCATCGCGACATCCAGGGTCACCTCGGACGGCCACGACAGCACCTCCACCCCCGCCATCCGCATATCCCGGTACATCGCCGACCGCTGCAACCCCCACATCCGTTCCAGGATGGGTTCGACGTCGTCGCCGAGCGGACAACCCTGAAGGACGTCGATCACCACAACGACATGCCCGCGCTGGGAGAGGTCCATCATCGCAAGCCCGAAATCGGCCTCGAGCAGGGTGGAGAACGCGATGACCACCGCACCCGGCGGTACCGCTGCCCGAGGCGCCAGGGTGCCCGACATGCCGCGGAACCCATCGCCCGCCCCGAGCACGGTGTCGAGCACGCGATAGAACTGGCGCTGGCCGATGTCCGGGCCCAGCCAGCGCGGTCGCTGCCCACCCAACCCGACCACTCCGACCCGGTCGCCGCTGCGCAGCGCCGACTGCACCACCTGTAGTGCACCCTCGACCGCCCGTTGGGTCGCGACGGTGGCCGGGCCGGGGGGCTGGGCACTGAGGTCGACCAGGACCACCACATCGACGGACCTGTCGGTGAGTCGCTGAGTGACGTGCAGGGCTCCGCGCCGGGCGCTGACCGACCAGTTGACCGTACGAAGCTGGTCACCGGGGACATACGCGCGGATGTCGGCGTATTCCACCCCCGGCCCGACGTGACGGGTCAGGTGGGTGCCGATCCGATCGAGCATCTCGGTGCGGGGCAACGCTGTGGACGGCGGCGGGACGAGCGGGAAGACGAAGACCTCCGCGATCTCGGCCGATCCCGAAGCCGCCAGCAGGCCGCCGGGGGCGACGACCTCGACCACGGCTCGCAGCGGAAACCGGCCCCAGCGTTCGGCCGACACCGCGACAGTCCGCCGGCCCGGCTGGTGCGGTTCCGTCGATTCGGTGTGCATCCCGTCCGGGGCGGTCACCTCCAGTGCCGCCGACCCGCCATCGGTGCCGGTGAGCAGTTCGACATCGACCTGCTCGCGCTCACCTTCGAAGCAACGCAGCAACTCCGGCGCGGCCCGCACCGACACCCCGGACACCGGTCGCTGCCAGCCGGCCGAACACAGCACACCCAGCAGCGGTGCGGCGAACGCGATCAACGCCCAGCGGCCCGACATCAGCGCCGCGGCCATCGAAGCAGCTGCGCAGATCAGTAGCATTCGCGTCAACTCCGTTGTACGCGAACGTAATTCAATATCCACCTGCCGAACCTCGGCCATGGTCTCAGCTGCGCCCGGGGGCTCGCGGTACCGGCAGCCGCTGCAGCAGTTGCTCCACCACATCGGATCCGTGCATGCTGCGCACCCACATCTCCGGGCGCAGACTGATCCGGTGCCCGAAGGCTGGTACCGCCAGGGCTTTGACATCCTCGGGGAGCACGTAGTCGCGACCGTCGAGCACCGCCCGGGCGCGGGCCAGCTGGACCAGGTCGAGCTCGGCACGGGGGCTGGCGCCCACCACCACCTGCGGGTGACTGCGGGTCGCGGTGGCCAGTGCGACAACATAACGCAGAACGTCGTCGTGGACGGTGACCTGCTCCACCGCACCCTGCATCGCCAGCAACTGGTCGGCGTCGACGACCTCCCCGACGGTGGCCTCGGCCGTGCCGCGCTCGAGCCGGCGCCGCAGCATCGAGGCTTCGTCCTGTTCAGAGAGGTATTTCAGCGCCACCTTGACCGCGAACCGGTCCAGTTGCGCTTCCGGCAGCGGATAAGTGCCCTCGAACTCGATCGGATTGTCGGTGGCGATGACGATGAAGGGTTCCGGGAGCCGATGCGTCTCGCCGTCGATGGAGACCTGGCCTTCGGCCATCGCCTCCAGCAGAGCGGCCTGGGTTTTGGGCGGGGTGCGGTTGATCTCGTCGGCCATCAGCATGTTGGTGAAGATGGGTCCGCGGCGGAACTCGAACTGCGCTGAGCGCATGTCGTAGATCGTCGAACCGAGCAGATCGGCCGGCAGCAGGTCGGGGGTGAACTGCACCCGGGTGAACCGCAGTCCCAATGCTGCGGCGAAGGATCGCGCGATGAGGGTCTTGCCCATCCCGGGGAGATCCTCGATGAGCACGTGACCGCCGGCCAGCACAGTGGTCAGGATCAGGGTCAGGGCCGCCCGCTTGCCCACGACGGCACGTTCGACCTCGTCGAGCACGGTCTCGCACCGGGCGGTGGTCTCGTTGGCCGATGTCGTCATGCCTGCTCCAGTCGCCGGAGAATCTCATCGAGGGCGTCGCGGCCCGGGCCGGGTTCGCCGCGGCGGGCCGCCGAGACGTTCTGCGGGTCGACCCACTGCCATAGTTCCGCACCGAACACCAGGTGCCCGGCGCTGGCCACCGCGGCGGGATCCTTCTGTTTGGTGGCAATCAGGAAGTCGCGTGCCAGCTTAGGCCGCAGATAGCGATCCCACTCCCCCCTGCTGCCGTCGGCCCAGTGGATGAGCTCCTCGGTCTGGGCCTTCCACCGCATCAGGGACTCGAGGGCTTCACTCGGTTCGGACCCGTCGGCGCCGTCCCGGGCGCCCCGGGCCAAGCGGCCGGTCAACTGCAAGGCGAACACCGCCACGGCCACACCGCCGATCGGCAACGCCCAATGCCAGCCCAGCAGCAGCCCGACGATCTCGGCCAGGAGCACGGCCAGGAAGCCCCCGGCGAGCAGTCTGCTCATGAGCTGCTCCGCGAGCTACGCAGCTGGACCCTCATGAGCTGCTCCGCGAGCTACGCAGCTGGACCCTCATGAGCTGCTCCGCGAGCTACGCAGCTCGGCAAGCACCGAGCGCAGGGCCCGCTCCGCCTCGTTGCGGTGGTCTTCGGTCATGGTGTGCCGGCTGAATCGGGCCTCGGCGAAAAGCGCCACCAGCGCCGCGGCGTTGCCGGTGGAGATCGTCTGGTTACCCACCGCTCTGGCCAGCACCTCCGACGGGGTGTCGGAAGCCTGCGGGGCCGCACCCGGGGCGCTGGCGAGGGCCTGCTCCATGGCCGCATAGCAGGCGATGATGGCCTCCCGCGGTTCCAATGCCGGGTTCGCCACCTCGGCCAGCCCGCGTTCGGCGGCCACCGCCAGCGGCTCCGGCGGGGCGGGTTCGGTCGCCTCGGGACGGCCGACAAGAGCCACCGGAGGCAGCGTCGAACGGTTGCGCAGGGCGGTGATGACGGTGGCCACCACCGTCATCACCAACAACACCCCGGTGGCGGCGGCCAGCAGGCGAAAAGTATCGCTGCGGGGCGCCGCGGGAGGCGCCGCCGGGGGCTCCGGTTGACCCGGGCTGTCCTGGTCCGCCGTCACCGTTGCCGATGGCGGCGTGGAGAAGGTGTAGTCCGATTCGAGCCGGAACTGGCTGGCTGCCACGAAGACTCCCAGCCACAGCACCACCACACCGAAGGCGATCAGCAGCAGGCGCCGATTTACCCGCCCGGGTTCACCGCCGCGGAAATCGGCCATTTCGTAGGGCACCGCCTTGGGCCTCGGCGGCCGGCGGGCGAACATCGCAAAAGCCATCACCACGAACGACACCCCGAGCATGGCGATAACACCCACCAGCGAGCCGGAATCGTCGGCGGCCGCGGCAGGCTCGGTGGCGGTCCGCGGGCCGGGCATCCGACCCTGCATCGCCACCGCGGCGGCGAGCAGCAGGCCGATCAGCAGCACCACTCTGCCGACCGGCCGGGCGCCGCCCTGGCCACTGGTCCTGGCCGTCCTGGTCGTCGTAGCCTCCCCCGTGGGTTGTCCCCGGTCGCAGTGCTGGCCGGTGACTCCATGGT
>VERS01000246.1 GCA_018882545.1 Mycobacterium sp. | reverse complement strand
GGTGTCCTCCGGGCCCCAGTACACCTCCTGCGGCTCCCAGATGTCCTCGCGACCGAAGGCGAACCCGAAGGTCTTGAAGCCCATGGACTCCAGTGCCACGTTGCCGGCCAGGACCAGCAGATCGGCCCAGGAGATCTTCTGGCCGTACTTCTGCTTGAGCGGCCACAGCAGACGGCGGGCCTTGTCCAGGTTGGCGTTATCCGGCCAGGAGTCCAGCGGAGCGAAGCGCTGCGAGCCCATTCCGGCGCCGCCGCGGCCGTCGCCCACCCGGTAGGTGCCGGCGGCATGCCAGCTCAACCGGATGAATAGACCGCCGTAGTGCCCGTAGTCGGCCGGCCACCAGTCCTGGGACTGCGTCATCAGCGCGGTCAGGTCGCTCTTGAGCGCCTGCACGTCGAGCTTGGCGAATTCCTTTGCGTAGTCGAACTTCTCGCCCAGCGGGTTGGCTTTGTCAGACTGACCGTGCAGCACCGAAACGTCGAGTTGGTTGGGCCACCAGTCCTGGTTGGTCATCGGCCGGTGCACGCTGGGCTCCGGGGACTTCACGGCCGGGTTCTCACTCTGTGACACGTCGCACTTCCTATCTTTGTTGTGGCTATCTGAGGTTGTGGCTATCTGAGGTTGTGGCTATCTGAGGTTGTGGCTGTCTGTGCTGTCGATACCCGTGTTGGCTACGTGAGTTGTTCGGCTGACATGCCGGTGGTGCAGGCGGGGCAATACCCCCAGTAGATGACCTCGGCCTCGTCGACGGTGAAGCCGTTGTCGTCCAGCGGGGTCAGGCAGGCCACCTCGCCGACCGCGCAATCCACGTCGCCGATGCTCCCGCAGCTGCGGCACACAACGTGGTGGTGGTTGTCGCCGACCCGCGACTCGTACCGGGCGACCGACCCGGAGGGCTGGATCCGGCGAATCAGACCGACCGCGGTTAGGGCGGCGAGCACGTCATAGACCGCCTGCCGGGAAACCTCCGGGTGCTCCTGGCGGACCGCGCCGAGAATGGTGTCGGTGTCGGCGTGCGGGTGGGCGTGGACGGCTTCCAAAACGGCCAGCCGGGGGCGGGTGACCCGAAGGTCCGCAGCTTGCAGTTCGGCCCGGACATCGGAGGAACTCGCCACCTCCTCACCCTAGCCCTTCTCTGGATTCGGTCAAGATTGCCCTGTCGGGGCGGTGCGGCAGCGGTGGGTATGGTGTGAGGTCGTGCCGTTTAACACCGTGGCCTACGAACTCGTACCCGCCAACGTCGAACGCTCCCACGACGAGCGGGTCGAGGAGGCGTGCAAGGCGACGAAACTCGCCGCGCAGACCGGAGTCCGGATCGGCCACGTGATGATCCCCGGCATGATCGACGAGGACAGCGATCGTCCGGTGGAGATGAAACCCAAACTCGACGTCCTCGACTTCTGGAATCTGGTCGCCCCGGAGATGCCGGGGGTGCGTGGTCTGTGCACCCAGGTGACCTCATTCAGCGACGAGCCCACGCTGCGCGGGCGCCTCGCGGATCTGCTGTCGGCCGGGATCGAGGGGATCGCTTTCGTCGGAGTGCCGCGGACCATGAGCGACGGCGAGGGCAGCGGGGTTCCACCGATTGAGGCGCTGTCCCGGTTCGCCGATCTGGTGCCCAACCGGGGCGTGATCCTGATTCCGACCCGTGACAGCGAGGCAGACCGGTTCGGGTTCAAGTGCGATAAGGGCGCCACCTACGGGCTCACTCAACTGCTCTATTCCGACGCCATCGTCGGCTTCCTGCGCGATTTCGCCGCGTGCAGTGACCACCGGCCTGAGATTCTGCTGTCGTTCGGCTTTGTGCCAAAGCTGGAAAGCCGTGTCGGACTTCTGAATTGGCTCATCCAGGATCCGGGCAACCCCGAAGTCGCCGCGGAGCAGGAATTCGTCCGGACGCTGGCCGGCAGCGAACCCGATCAGCGGCGAGGGATGATGCTGGATCTGTACAAGCGGGTGATCGACGGGGTCGTCGACCTCGGCTTCCCGCTCAGCATCCACCTGGAGGCCACCTACGGGGCCTCCGCCCCGGCCTTCGACACCTTCGCCGAGATGCTGTCCTACTGGTCTCCCCGGTGAAGACCTGGATCGACTTCGACTCCGCCCCGGTTTTCTCGATACCCCTCGCCGATCCCCTCGGGGAGATGACGGTCTTGGAAGGCATGCTCATCGAGGGTCCGCAGGGGTGGGGTGAGTTCAGCCCACCCCCCGGTTGTGACGACCGGCAGGCCGGCCGTTGGCTGACCGCTGCCATCGAAGTTGGCACCGTCGGCTGGCCGGATCCGCTGCGGGGGTGGGTTCCGGTGGCGGTGACGGTGCCGGCTGTGAGCCCGCAGCGGGCGCGGCAGTTGGTGATCGACGCCGGATGCCGGACCGCGGCGGTCCGCGTCGCCGAGGGCGGCCTCAGCGATGATCTGGCCCGGCTGGAGGCGGTGCGTGACGCCCTGGGCTCCGGTGGGGCGATCCGCTGCGACGTCGACGGCCGCTGGGACGTCGACACCGCCGTCACGGCGATTCCGGTGTTGGACCGGGCCGCCGGTGGCCTGGAGTTCATCGGGCAGCCGTGTGGGTCCCTTGCGGACCTGGCAGCGGTGCGCCGCCGGGTCGGCGTACCGATCGCCGTTTACCTGCGTGAGGCGCCCGTAGGCGACCTGGCCGGATCCGCCGACGTGGCGGTGCTCAACGTGGGCGCGCTGGGCGGTGTCCGGCGGGCACTCAGGGCGGCCGAGTCCTGCGCGGTGCCGTGCACGGTCACCGCCGACGCCGCAAGCAGTATCGGGACTTCGGGCGGTCTGGCCCTGGCCGGGGTGCTCGACGATCTCGGCTATGCCGGCATGCTGGGCGGGGTGCGGTTGCTGGCCGGCGACCTCGTCAGCTCCGGCCGTTCGCTGATCGCCCGGGACGGCAGCCTGCCGGTGGCACCGATGCCGCCGGCACCGCAACCTGCCCTGCTGGAGCGTTTTGCGGCCGGCCCCGATCGGGTGGCCTGGTGGCGCGAGCGGCTGCGCGCTGCCCAGAGCCACCTTTGAGCTGGCTGCTGTTGGTTATCCCCGGCCCTGAATGCGACTATGGAGCGGCAACTTTTGGCGCAGCGGAAGGCACCGGGCGAACCCTATGCAGAACCAAGCCATGTACGACCAGGCCACCCGATGGGACTCCGGCTCCCAGAACACCGACACCGAGGACGTGGGACGCCGTCTGGATCCGGTACTGGCCCGCAGCTGGCTGCTGGTCAACGGTGCACAGTTCGACAAGTTCGCCCCCGCGGCCCGTTCCCGTGCCGACATCGTGGTGCTGGACATCGAGGATGCGGTCGCGCCGAAGGGGAAGGCCGCGGCCCGGGAGAACGTGGTCCGCTGGCTGTCCGAGGGCCGAACGGACTGGGTGCGGGTCAACGGGTTCGGCACCCAGTTCTGGGCCGACGATCTGGAGATGCTGTCCCAGACGTCGGTCGGCGGGGTGATGTTGGCGATGGTGGAGTCGGTGGACCATGTCACCGAGACCGCCGCGCGGCTGCCCGACATCCCGATCGTCGCGCTGGTGGAGACCGCCCGCGGCCTGGAGCGGATCACCGAGATCGCCGCCACCAAGGGGACTTTCCGGCTGGCATTCGGCATCGGCGACTTCCGCCGCGACACCGGTTTCGGGGAGAGCCCTACCACGCTGGCCTATGCGCGCTCGCGGTTCACCATCGCCGCTAAGGCCGCCCAACTTCCCGGGGCGATCGACGGGCCGACGGTCGGTTCCAGTGCACTCAAACTCAGTGAGGCCACCGCGGTCTCGGCGGAGTTCGGCATGACCGGCAAGATCTGCCTGACACCTGACCAATGCCCGACGGTCAACGAAGGCCTGGCGCCCTCGCAGGAGGAGATCACCTGGGCCCAGGAGTTTTTCGCCGAGTACGAGCGTGACGGCGGGGAGATCCGCAATGGCTCCGATCTGCCGCGGATCGCCCGTGCCACCAAGATCCTCAACCTGGCCCGCGCCTACGGAATCCGGGTGTCGGAATTCGACGACCAGGCCGTGCACGTCACGGCGCCGTCGGACACCTACCACTACTGACGGGGTGCGCCCCGCCACTGGGCTTTTGCTAGGTGAGCGTCGCGTCGTAGTCGCGAAGAGCCTGGCTTAACCCGGCGCGGCGGGTGATCCCCAACGCGCGGAACAGCTTGGACAGGTGCGCGTCGACGGTGCGGGGGGAGATGCTCAACTGGACGGCGATCTCCTTGGAGGTCGCGCCGGTGGCGGCGAGTTCGGCGATCCGGCGCTGCTGAGCGCTCAGCGGTGCGGGCTCTTCCAGGCCCCGTTTCGACGAGGCCCCCGCCGCCCGCAGTTCGGCGTGCGCACGCCCGGACCACGGGGCCGCGCCCAGACGCTCGAAGCGGGCGGCGGCCTCACCCAGGGTGGTCCGGGCCTCGCTGTGGCGCCGCGCCCGCCGAAGCCACATGCCGTATGCCAGTTCGATCCTGGCGTGCTCGAAGGGGAATTCGGCGGCGTCGGGGTGGGCGAGTGCGGACTGGTAGTGCGCCTCGGCGTCGCAGTCCGGTGCCGTCATCGCTGAGACCGCCGCACTCACCGCCGCCCCCCGCGGTGAGACACCAGTGAGGTTGAGGCGGACCGCCCGGGCCGCGAGGTCCCGGGCCTCCTCGACGCGTCCGGTGTGCACGGCCGCCTCGACAGCGTCGAGCAGGTCCTCGGCCATGTCGTGCCCGC
>VERS01000245.1 GCA_018882545.1 Mycobacterium sp. | reverse complement strand
CCTACGCACTCTGGGAGACAACCGAACTCGACGTCAGCGCGCCCACTGACAGCGTGCAGCGCTGGTCCACCGACCCGCGCTCCCGGGTGCCCGCCCTGCCGAATCTGGACGCCGAACCGCCCCGCTGCCGCCAGACCGTGCACCGGGGTGTGATCATCCATGGCTGACAAGCTGATTCGCCTCGCTGTCGCAGCGGGGGCAGGACTGCTTATGTACGCCAGCTTTCCGCCGGTGGGCTGGTGGTGGTCGGCGGTACCGGCGCTGGCTCTGCTCACCGCGGTACTGGTGTCGCCGCGATCCACCCTCGGGGGCGGCTTCGGCTGCGGCCTGCTGTTCGGGCTGGCCTTTTACTTGCCGCTGCTGCCCTGGATCAGCGGCCTCGTCGGCGCGGTCCCCTGGGTGGCGTTGGCGGGCGTGCAGGCGCTGTTTCCGGCGGCGTTCGGCATGTTCGCCGTGATTGTGGCCCGGCTGCCCGGCTGGCCGCTGTGGTTGGCCTGCCTGTGGTCGCTGCAGGAGTGGTTGAAGTCCAGCATCCCCTTCGGTGGATTCCCCTGGGGGGTAGTTGCTTTCAGCCAGTCCGATGGTCCTCTGCTGGCGCTGGCGCAGTGGGGTGGCGCCCCGTTGGTGTCGTTCGCGGTCGCCCTGGCCGGAACCTCGCTGTGCGCCCTGGTGATTGCGATGCGGTCACGGTTGACGCGGCTCGGCGGCGGGGTCGGGGATCGGCGCACTTCGCTGTTCGCCGGTGCGTCGGTGTGCGCGGTGATACTCGGTACCGTCGTCGCTGCGATCGGTCCGGGCCCTTCGGGTACCCACGCCGACGAGCCAACGGCAGTGATCGCCGCTGTGCAGGGCAACGTTCCGAGGTTGGGACTGGATTTCAACAGCCAACGTCGCGCAGTACTGGACAACCACGTCAAACAGACGCTCAAACTGGCCCAGGACGTCGAAGCCGGCCGGGTAGCGCGACCGCTGTTCGTCATCTGGCCGGAGAACTCCTCCGACATAGACCCGTTGGCCAACCCCGATGCGGCCCGGCAGATCGACACCGCCGCCCAGGCGATCGGCGCGCCCATCCTGGTCGGTGCCGTCGTCGACCTGCCGGAGGCGACAGCGCAGCGTCCGGCCGCCTCCAACACCGTCATAGTGTGGGACCCGGTCGACGGGCCGGGGGAGCGCCACGACAAGCAGATCGTCCAGCCGTTCGGGGAGTATCTGCCGTGGCGGGCCTTTTTCTCCCGGCTGTCCTCCTATGCCGACCGCGCAGGCTACTTCGTCCCGGGAAGCGGCAGCGGCGTCGTGTATCCGGCCGGTGTCCCGGTCGGGGTGGCCACCTGCTGGGAGGTCATCTTCGACCGAGCGTTGCGCCAGTCAGTGCGCAACGGCGCCCAGGTTCTGGCGGTGCCGACCAACAACGCGACCTTCGACGAGGCCATGAGCCAACAGCAACTGGCCTTCGCCAAGCTGCGTGCCGTCGAGCACGGTCGATACGTGATTGTCGCGGGGACCACCGGCATCAGCGCGGCGATCGCTCCGGACGGCCGCGAGATAGCCAGGACCGCGTTCTTCACCCCTGCCTATCTGGATGTGCGGGTAGGACTCCGCACGGCTGAGAACCCGGCCACCAGATGGGCTGCCACGGCGCAGTGGCTGATGATTGCGACCGCCGTCACCGCGATTGGGGCAGCGATACTGCACAATGGTTTTTCCACGGGTTTTTCCACGGGTGGTTCCGCGGGCGGTTCCGCGGGTCGATTCGTGCGGCCGCTGCGCAACCGGAGTAATGAACCAGGCGAAGGAGTCGCATGAGTAACCGCGGCAGCAGACCCCCCGCGGACAAAGCCGACAGGACGCCCGGGGACGCCGAAGTTCCCAGCCGGCGCACGCTGGTGATCATTCCCACCTACAACGAGGCGGAGAACCTCCCGCTGATCATCGGCCGTGTCCGCAAGGCGCGCCCCGACGTGCACATCCTGGTGGTCGACGACGGCAGCCCGGACGGCACCGGCGAACTCGCCGAGGAATTGGCCGCTGCTGCCCGCGGTCAAATCCACGTCATGCACCGCACCGCCAAGGACGGGCTGGGGGCGGCCTACCTCGCGGCGTTCGCCTGGGGGCTGGAGCGCGGTTACAGCGTCCTGGTGGAAATGGACGCCGACGGCAGCCACGCACCCGAGCAGTTGTACCGGCTGCTTGACGCCATCGACCAGGGGGCCGACCTGGCGATCGGCTCCCGCTACGTCGTCGGGGGAACGGTGCGCAACTGGCCCTACCGCCGGCTGGTCCTGTCGAAAACCGCCAACACCTACGCGCGGGTGCTGCTGGGTGTGGAAATCCACGACATCACCGCCGGCTACCGCGCCTATCGGCGGGAGGTGCTGGAGAAGCTGGACCTGTCCACCGTGGAGTCCAAGGGTTACTGCTTCCAGGTCGATCTCACCTGGCGGGCCATCAACAGTGGGTTCTCCGTCGTTGAGGTGCCCATCACCTTCACCGAACGCGAACTCGGGGTGTCCAAGATGAGCGGCTCCAACATCCGCGAGGCGATGGTGAAAGTCGCGCAGTGGGGAGTCGGAGGCCGGGTCAGCCGGCGGCGCGCGGCACGTTAGCTCCCGGGCGGCACTGACCGCCCGCGCAGGCCGCCCGCACAGGCGTCAGCCCCGGCGTTTGGTCTTGATCAGGTCGAGCCGCTCTTTGAGCAACTCCTCGAGTTCCTCCACGGATCGCCGCTCCAGCAGCATGTCCCAATGCGTCCGCGGCGGCTTGACCTTCTTCGGCTCCGGAAGCTCTCCCTCGATGAGAGTCCCTTCGAGGCCGTTGCGGCACAACCAGGTGCCGGGGATCTCGGCATCGTCGGCGAACGGAACTTCGAACTCTTCACCGTTGTCGGTTCGGTACCGGGCCACCTGCCGTGGCGCCAGGTCGTGGTTGCGGTCGGTCTCGTAGCTCACGGCACCGAGCCGACTGCCTCTCAGCACACGATCTGCCATGATTCGATCTCCTTGGGTTATACGTGGGAACAACGCGTCACGTGGGCTATGCGGTTCCCGCCGCGAGATCCATCATACCCGGGGGCCAGGTCGGTTCGGGTCTACGCTCAGCCCTGTGACGCGTCGCAGCCGTCCCCAGCCGTGCCGGTGGTGCGGCCGGGAGGTTGTCGATGCCGGGCTTGGCCGACGCCGGCTGTACTGCCGGCAGTCCTGTCGGCAGCGCGCCTACGAGCAGCGGGCGCTGGTGAAAGGAACCGCGGTGCCCGAGGATGCGGTCGTGCTGACCGCTGAGGAGGCCACCGAACTCTCCGACCGGGTTTACCAGGTTCGGTGTGCCGCAGAGGACGTCGCCACCGCTGTGGACGAGGGGGCGCCGGCGGCCGAGCTTCGTCGGCTGTGCGGGGAGTTGTTGCGGGCGGCCAGGGCCGCCGACGGATGGCGCTGAGCCGACCTCCCCGATGGTTCGGATCCCGATGGTTGGGATAGTGAAGCCTCGGTCAGGCCTGCAGTGAGTTCTTTGTCCCCCGTGTGGGGGATTACGAGGCGGATGCACAAAATTTCCGGCCAGACATGGCACACTTTGCTCCGGGGCGGTCACCGTTGAGCTTCGCTACCCCCCCGCGTGGCTCCGGTGACCGCCCCTTCATAGCGAAGATCAAGGCGATAAGTATCTTTCGGATAGCTCGGTGGTTATCTGACTGCCTCTGCCACAATTCCCGCAGGCGGCCATCGACACATTTCAGTGGGGGGTAAGTGTGTCGGTGGCCGCTCTGTGATCTGGCGGCCTCCGTCGCGTTCAGTGGTGCCCTCGGTGAGATTCGAACTGTTCTCGCGGGTGCTGGTCAGGATGTTTTCCTGGGCCGATGGGCACCCTAGAAGTCACCGTTAATCACTGTAGATACCTGTGACTGTGGCCAAATTGTGGCCACGCGGTGGCCGGGTGGACAGGGTTTGTCACCACTCGGGGCTAGCGTCCCGAGCCATGAAGAAACCAAACGTAATCAAGTGCTGCCGATGCCGTAAACGCTGCCGTAACTCCGATCGGTGGAACGTCGAGTTCGTCGCCGGATTGGAAGTCGGTTACCTCTGCCCCAACTGCCAGACCGACGAGGAGCACCTGGGCGCTGAAGTCAATCTCGCTATGGGCACAACCCAGCGGATGACACAGACCGACGGCAGCGACATCGGGAAAATCATCTGTGAGCTTGTCAACAGCTATCCAACAGAGACGGTCATGCGGGCGAAGGCCGACAGACTTGAGCTTGCTCGCTCTGACCCAATGGCTCGACAGATGGTGATGCTCATGCGCCGGATCGCAGACGACATGGAAACGGGCGAACTCTACGAGGACGCCTAAGCCGGTAGGGCGGGGCAGCCGAGCAGTCTTGCAAGCCACTCAAACTGCTCGGGCGGCCACACCGCACCGCAGCACTGGCAGCGGGCCCCGTCCTCGGAGATTCGCAGCGCCCAGGCCCGCACGTTCTCGCCGCCCACACTCCGGTAGTAGAACCGGGCACCGCACGTCGGGCACGGCAGCCGCAAAGCGACCTCGGGCGGGGTGTCGCCGACGAGTTCGGCGGCCTTCACCGTCCATCCTTCGACGGTGGCGCTACGCCCGTCGAGCAGTTCGCAGCCCTGCGGCCGGCGGTCCTGGGCGGCGACCTCCCGCAACCTTTCGACGGTGCCCTTGCCGTCGGGGTGCCACTCGGCGGCGGTCATGTCGATGT
>VERS01000244.1 GCA_018882545.1 Mycobacterium sp. | reverse complement strand
GGGGTCGATGGTGGCGGCCGGGCGGCGGGCGCGGGCGAGGCCGGCGGCGGGCCAGGCAGCGGTGTCGGCGGCGCGGCGCCCTCGATCCCGGCGGCATCCAGTGCGGGTGGCTGTGGCTCGGCCACACCGGCGGCCCCGGCCACCGGAACCACCTGCTGTGTTATCGCCGGCAGCACCGGGATCACCCCGTTGCCGCCCGGGTCGGTCGGGGCCGGATCCAGCACCGGAGGGACGATGGTCGGCCACGAGCAGGGCCAGGGCCACTGATCGTCCTTGCCGCCGGCCGGTTGACCCGCGGGTCCGTCCCCACGGTCGACCTGCCCGCGCCGACGGGGTCCGGCCGGACGATCGCCACCGGTGGAGTTGCCCGCATCGGCGGCGCTCTCCGACCCGTTCGGTTCGGCGGCGGCCGGTGACGCCGCGGTCAGAACACCACCGGCCGACAGCACAACGACGGCGACCGTCCCGATGATCACCGACCGGTTCACCGAACATCCCCGATGTGAACGGGCGCCGAAGGCGGCGCCGGAGTTTGCAGAAGAACCCCAATTGTGGCATATCCGCAGGTCGCCCGATTACGGCTTGAAACGGGCGATAGGGTCTAACGCACCGGGTCGGTCGTCACCCGATCTGGTCCGCCGCCCCCGGAGGAGAAAGGCAGCTGATGGGCCTGTTCAGAAAGCGCAAAAGCCGCGCGACCAGGCGCGCCGAGGCCCGGGCCCTCAAAGCCAAGGCAAAGATGGAGGCCAAGCTCGGCGCCAAGAACGAGCGCAAGCGCATCAAGGCTACGACCCGGTCCGAGGAGAAGACGGCCAAGGCCGCGCTGCGGGCGCAGCGGGAAAGCGACCGCACTGCGCTGAAGGTGGCCGAGACCAGGCTTCGGGCCGCACGGGAGGGCAAGCTGCTGGCACCGGGGCGGGTCCGGCGCACGCTGACCGCCTCGCGGCTGCTGGCCCCGGTCGTCGTACCGGTCGCCTACCGGGCCGCGATGTCGGCCCGCGGGGTCATCGATGAGCGTCGCGCCGACCGACTCGGCGTACCACTGACCCAGCTGGGTCAGTTCTCCGGCGCGGGTGGGCGGCTGTCGGCCCGGATTGCCGGAGCCGAGCAGTCACTGGCCCTCGTCGATGACCGCAACCCCGATGCCGAGACCCGCCAATTTGTGACCGCGATCGGCGAGCGGCTGACCGCACTGGCCGCCGCGGTACCGGCCGCGGAGAACATGCCGGGGCCGCGCCGGCGCGCCGCGCAGGCTTCCATCGGCGAGCAACTCGACGGCATCGAAGCCGACATCATGACCCGGCTCGGTGTGCTCTAGGTGCCGAACGTCCGGCTCGTGGTGCTGCGGCTGCTCACGGTCGTCCTGCTGACCGTCGGGGTGGTCGCCGGGGCGCCCGTCGCCGCCGCACATACGGCTCTGACCGCCACCGACCCGGCGGCCGATACGACCCTGAGCGCCGGCCCGGCCCGGGTGACCGCGACGTTCAACGAGGAGCTGCAGCCGAGTTTCGCGGCGATGACCGTCGTGGGCCCGGACGGCAATCTGTGGTCCACCGGCGACGCCGAGGTACGGGGAGCGACCGTCGGCGTCGGGATGCGCCAACTGGGGCCGGCCGGTAAGTACACCGCGAACTACCGGGTCACCTCCGCCGACGGCCATGTCGTGTCGGGCTCGTGGTCGTTCATCCTCACGGCCCCGGGCGCCGGTGAGCCCGGCCCGGCCGTGGGGCGCCCGAACTCCGGGGACCGGGTTCGGTTGTGGCCGTTCGCCATTGCCGCGACCGCACTGATCGCCGGGGCGCTGCTGTGGGGTGTGCGCCGCCGCAGTCAACCCCGGCGGTGAGTGCGACCTCACCGGATTCCGGGCGGCCTTTCCGGCCGACCGCGGACCTCGTCGATGAGATCGGAGCGGCCGTGCGGAGCTGCGATCTGCAGTTCCGCCAATTCGGCGGCGTCACCGAGTTCGCCGGCCGGATCAGTACGGTCCGCTGCTTCCAGGACAACGCCCTGCTGAAGTCGGTGCTCTCCGAACCCGGCGAGGGCCGGATCCTGGTCGTCGACGGCGCCGGCTCGCTGCACACCGCCCTCGTCGGCGACGTCATCGCCGAACTGGGCCGCGCCAATGGCTGGTCCGGGTTGATCATCAACGGCGCGGTTCGCGACACCGCGACGCTGCGCACCCTGCGAATCGGCATCAAGGCGCTGGGCACCAACCCGCGCAAGAGCGGCAAAACCGGCGCGGGTGAGCGCGACGTCGTCGTCACCCTCGGCGGAGTCGACTTCGGCCCGGGTGAGGTGGCCGTCAGCGATGACGACGGCATCATCGTGACTGCGGACTGAGCGGCTCCGATGCCGGGGACACCCGCGGTGGACCGCGCGTTTGGTTGCCTTTAGGGTTTGCGGAATGTCGGATCGCTACCCGCCGACGCGGCCCACGGTTCGCCGGCTGGCACTGTTCTGCGTGTTGGCCGGCGTTCTGATCGCGGGCCTGATGTTCCCCGTGGTGGGCGGCCTGGGCCTGGCCAGCAACCGCGCATCGGACCTGGTCACCCAGGGCTCGGCCGACCTCGTCGACGGCGAGGTGCCGGCGGTGTCGACGATGGTCGACGCCGAGGGCACTCCGATCGCCTGGCTGTATGTCCAGCGGCGCTGGGAGGTGCCGACCGAGCGGATCGCCGACACCATCAAACTGGCGATCGTCTCGATCGAGGACAAGCGCTTTGCCGTGCACAACGGTGTCGACCTGCAGGGCACCCTCACCGGTCTGGCGGGTTTCCTCAGAGGCGGCGACGACGCCCGCGGCGGCTCGACGATCGAGCAGCAGTACGTCAAGAACTTCAACCTCCTGGTCAACGCCGAGACCGACGCCGAACGCCAGGCGGCGGTGGAAACCACCCCGGCCCGCAAGCTGCGGGAGATCCGGATGGCCCTGGCACTGGGCAAGTCGCTGACCAAGCCGGAGATCCTGACCCGCTACCTGAACCTGGTTCCGTTCGGAAACGGCGCCCACGGCATCCAGTCGGCCTCACGCACCTATTTCGGCGTGGACGCCTCCCAACTGAATTGGCAGCAGGCGGCACTGTTGGCCGGTCTTGTGCAGTCGACGACGGCGCTGAATCCCTACACCAACCCCCAGGGCGCCCTGGAGCGTCGCAACCTGGTGCTCGACACCATGATCGAGAACCTGCCGGACCGGGCTGAGGAGTTGCGTGCCGCCAGGCAGCAGCCGTTGGGGGTCCTGCCGCAGCCGGCTTCGCTGGCGCAGGGCTGTATCGCGGCCGGCGACCGCGCCTTCTTCTGCGAGTACGCCCTGGATTACCTGGCCCGGGCCGGCATCAGCAAGGAGGACGTCGCCCGCAAGGGGTACCTCATCAAGACCACCCTGGACCCGAAGGTGCAGACCAGCGTCAAGAACGCCATCAACGCGGTCGCCGACCCAACCCTGGACAGCGTCGCCAGCGTCATGAGCGTCATCCGGCCCGGCAAGGACCGCCACCCAGTGCTGGCGATCGCCGACAATCGCAGCTACGGGCTGAAGCTGGAGGCCGGCCAGACGGTGCAGCCGCAGCCCTTCACCCTGGTCGGCGACGGGGCCGGTTCGGTCTTCAAGATCTTCACCAGCGCCGCCGCGCTGGACGCCGGGATGGGGATCAACGCCCTGCTCGACGTGCCGCCGTTCTTCGCCGGCCAGGGTCTCGGCGACAGCGCAACCCCGGGCTGCCCGCCCAAGACGTGGTGTGTGAAGAACGCGGCCGGCTACCGCAGCCCGCTGAGCATGGCCGACGCCCTGGCACTGTCCCCCAACACCGCGTTCGCCCGGCTCATCGAACAGGTGGGGGTGGGCCGAACGGTCGACATGGCGGTGCGGCTGGGCCTGCGCTCCTACGCCGAGCCGGGGACCGCGCGCGACTACGTGCCCAAGACCGACGAGAGCCTCGCCGACTACATCAAGCGGGAGAACATCGGCTCGTTCACCCTCGGTCCGTTCGAGGTCAACGCCCTGGAATTATCCAACGTCGCTGCGACGCTGGCATCCGGCGGAATGTGGTGCCCACCCAATCCGATCGAGCAGGTGTTCGACCGGTGGGGCCGGGAAGTGATGATCCCGACCGCCAAGTGCGAGCAGGTGGTGCCCGAAGGCCTGGCCAACACCTTGACCAACGCACTGGCCAAGGACACCACGATGGGCACCGGCGCGCCCGCCGCGGGCGCGGCGGGCTGGGGTCTGCCGATGGCCGGCAAGACCGGCACCACCGAGTCGCACCGCTCGTCGGCCTTTCTCGGCTACACCAACCAGTTGGCGGCGGCCAGCTACATCTTCGACGACTCCCCGCAGCCGGCCGCGCTGTGCGCCTTCCCGCTACGCAAATGCGGCGGTGAAGGGAACCTCTACGGCGGCACCTCCCCGGCCCAGACCTGGTTCCTGGCGATGAGCCCGATCGCCACCAACTTCGGCCCGGTGACCCTGCCGCCGACCGATCCGCGCTATGTCAACGGCGCGCCCGGGGTGCCGGTGCCCGAGGTGGTGGGCCTCAACCTCAACGCCGCCAAGAAGCGCATCAAGGACGCCGGGTTCCAGGTGGCCGATGTGCCGACGCCGCTGAACAGCTATTCGACCAAGGACACCGTGATCGGCACCACCCCGAGCGGGCCGCTGCTGCCGGGTTCGATCGTGACGATCAACGTCAGCAACGGAGTGGCGCCCGTGCCGGTCTACAC
>VERS01000243.1 GCA_018882545.1 Mycobacterium sp. | reverse complement strand
GTGCTCGCCGACGATCCGAGCCTGACGGCCCGCCTTCCCGACGGTGCGCCTGCCCCAACCCAGCCGCTGCGGGTAGTTGTCGGCCGACGTGAGGTTCCGCCGGAATCCAGTGTGCGCAAAGGTGATTGGCCGACAGTCATGTTGCCTACCCGGGACCCACACGAAGTCATCCGCGCACTGGCCGACCGTACCGATGTGCTGCTCGAAGGTGGTCCGACGCTGGCCGGAGCTTTTCTGCGGGCCGGGGTGGTGCACCGCATCCTGGCCTATGTCGCGCCGATGTTGCTCGGTGGCCCGGTGACCGCGGTCGACGATGTCGGGGTGGCCAGCATTGCCGAGGCCCTGCGCTGGCGCTACGACGGTGTTGAGCAGATCGGACCGGATGTGTTGCTCAGCCTCGTGCCGGATCGCTGACGGCGCTCGGGCCTCGGTCAGGATCCGGGTCAGGATTCCGGTCCGGATGTGTGCAGGGACTTGTGCTCGATGATGTCGCGGGAGCCTCCGCCGGCGCCGAGCATCTCCCGGAACGCCTGGACGGTGTAACCGACGACCGTCGCGTCCGCGCCGGCCCGGGCGGTGGCCGAACGGGGCAGTGCGAACAGCGGGCCCATCTCGCCGAAGTAGTCTCCGACCTTGGCTACCTTCAGGATTTCCTCACCGCCGCTTGCCAATTCGCGGATCAGTTCGATCTCTCCCTCGGAGACCATGTAGATGGAATCACCCATCGTGCCCTGTTCGAACAGGATCTCACCGGCCCGCAGCGCAATGGTCTCCGGTTCGTGGTCGGTCGCCGACATGTTCGGCACCAGTTCCACCACCCGGTCGGCCAGCGGCAGCATCCGGGTGTCGTGGGTGGCCACCACCACCACCCGCTCGCCGGAGGCCAGCTCCCGGATGAGTCGCAGCACCTCCTCGACCTGGATGTAGTCCAGATGGGCGGTGGGTTCGTCGGCGATCAGCAGGGGAGGGTCCAGCGCGATCGCCCGGGCAACCGCGACTCGCTGCTGCTGCCCGCCGCTCATATCGCCGGGGCGGTGGTGCATCCGGGCAGCCAGCCCGACCCGGCCGAGCAGTCCGGCGGCGCGGTCGCGGGCCTCCTCGCGCGCCATGCCGGCCGCTCGCAGCGGCACCATCACGTTCTCGAGTGCGTTCAGGCTGGGCACCAGGTTGAAGGCCTGGAAAACGATGCCGACGGTGTTTCGCCGGTACTCCGACAGATGTTTGGGATCCAGCCGGCTCAGGTCGATGTCGCCGAACTCGATCTTGCCCGCGGTCGGCTTGAGAATTCCGCCCAGACAGGACAGCAGCGTCGTCTTCCCGCAGCCGCTGGGACCCAGCAGGATTGCCAGCGATCCCTCTGCCACGTCCAGGCTCAGTCCGTCGATGGGCCGCACGGTGTCCTCGCCGCTGGAGTACTCCACCACCAGGTCTTTGATCCGCAGATCGGCCACGTCAGGGTCCTCCGAAGGCGACTGCCGGATCGACGACGACCGCGCGCCGCAACCCGGCGAGGCTGGCGAGCACCCCGATGGTAACCGCGACGACGGGCAGTAGGACGAAGGCGATGGTCGGAATGTCGACCCGCATCGGGAACAGCGGCCCCAGCAGCACCGACAGCACACCGCCGAGCAGCGCCGACAGCACGGCCACGATGATCGCCTGCATCGCCAGCCCCGCCATGATCGACCGGGTCGGGACCCCGACGGCCTTGAAGACCGCGAAATCGCGGGTGCGCTCCAGTGCGGACATGTAGATCATCGAGCCGACGATCATGCCGGCCACCACCCACAGCAGCCCGGCCATCAGGCTCATCGCCTGGCGGGCCCCGGTCAGCGCCCGCAACAGGTCGTCGACGGCTCCGGTCCGGCCGACCAGCCGGTAACCGCTCGGGGCGCGCTCGGGAGAGCCGACCAGGCCGATCGAGGAGATCAGCGACTGGCCGGAGAACAGCAGCGTCTGGGCGCCGTCCACGGTGAGAAACACGTTCGCCTGGCCGGCCAGTGCGGTCGAATCATCCACCAGACCGACGATCTGCAGGTTACGCGAACCGATCTCGACGGTGGCGCCGATGGGTCTGCGCATGGTGTCCGACACCGCGGCCTCATGCGTCTCCGACGGCGGACGACCCTCCTTCATGGCGGGCATGCCCGGGCCCTTCTCCGGTGCGCCGAAGACGTTGACGCTGCGCGCAGACCCCTTGTCGTCGGGCATGGTGGCACTGCCGTACACCAGCGGGACGGCGGTCTTGACCCCCGGTACCTGCAGTTTCTCGGCTGGGAACGCCGAGGATCCCAGGAACGGCCCGGTGGCCCCGGATTTGACCAGGAAAGCGTCCACGCCCAGGGCATCCACCGTCCGGGTTGCCTCCACCCGGAAACCGTTGGCCAGTCCGGTCAGCACCAGCGTCATGGCGAAGACCAGACCGGTGCCGACGATGGCGATCACGAATCGGCGTTTGCGCCACTGCAGGTCACGTAGCGCCGCGGTCAGCACGTCGTCCCCGGCATGGTGGCGAGGCTACCGACCCGGCGGGTGGTCCGGCGTCGGCTTGGGCCGATTCGGCGGGGCGCAGTCACGGCCGGACCGCGGGGTAGGCCTCGGTGCGGTCCTCAACGTACTCGGGCGCCCGCTCCTGACGCCTGCCGATGAACAGTGCGATCGCCGCACCGACCACGCACACGATCATGGTGATGAAGAAAATCGACCCGTATTGCATGGCGAACGCGGTCCGGTAGCGCTGCGCCTCGGCGGCGACCCGGGTGGCGAGGTCCTCACCACCGGCTTTGGGCAGGGTGGCCAGGATCTGGTTGAACCGGTACAGGCCCCAGGCGGTCAGCGCCGCGACGCCGATCAGCATGCCGGTCATCCGGGCCACCACCACCAGTGAGGAGGCGATGCCGTGCTGCGCCGCGGGCACCACCCGCAGAGCGGTCGATGTCAGCGGCCCGATCACCAGACCCAGCCCGAAGCCGGCTATGGCCAGGTCGGTGTCGAGGGTCGGAAGCGATAGCGGGCCGATCTGGTGGCGGGCGGACAGCACGTCGACCCCCCAGTGCGACAGCAGCCAGTAGGCGAACGCGGCGATGAGCATGCCCACCACGCTCACCACCCGGTCGCCGATCCGGGTGGCCAGCCAGCCCCCGGCCAGTGCGCCGACCGGCAGGGCGACGAGGAAGTGCAGCAGCAGCAACGCGGCCCCGGTCTGGTCCCGGCCCAGCACCCCCTGACCGAAGAGTTCGACGTTGACCAGGGTCACCATCAGCGCTGCGCCGGCGCACATCGAGGTGCCCAGTGCGGCCAGGAACGGGCCGAACCGGATCCCGCTCGGCTCGATCAGCCGGGTGCGGGCGAAACGCTCCCACACCGCGAAGGCGATCGCGGCCACCGCGGCCCCGATGATCAGGGGCACCCCGTGACTGGGCAGTATCTGTTTGCCGTCGGGGGCCGGGTTGTACAACCCCCACACCGCCAAACCCAGCGCCAGGGCCAGTAGTACCCCCCCGACGATGTCGACCCGCTCGGGTTCGGGGCTACGTTCGTGGGCCGGCAGGCTGAAGTGGATCAGCACCATCGCGATGAGGGTCAGTGGCACGTTGATCCAGAACACATCCCGCCAGGTGTTGAGCAGCCACACCACGCCGATGCCGTAGAGCGGGCCGAGAACGCTGCCGAGTTCCTGCGCGGCTCCGATACCGCCGAGCACCTGCGCCCGGCTGCGCGCCGACCAGAGGTCGGCGGCCAGGGCCAGGGTCACCGGCAGCAGTGCGCCGCTGGCAACGCCCTGGACGAACCGGCCGATCACCAGCACGGTGAGGTCGTCGGCCAGGGCGGTGATCACCGAGCCCAGCGCGAATCCGGCCAGGCTGGCCTGCAGCACCAGTTTGCGGCCCAACCGGTCGGAGAGCCGGCCCAGCAGCGGCATCGCCGCGATGTAGCCCAGCAGATACCAGGTGATGATCGGCGTGACCTGCTGGATTTTATTGAGCGGGATCCCGACCGACTTCATGATGTCGACCATGATCGTGACGACGACGTAGGTGTCGAGCGCCCCGAGCAGCACAGCCAGGCTGCCGGCCCCGATCGCGACCCGCCGGCTGCGTCCGGCCGGCGGCATCACACCGCCGGCTTGGTCACGGTGACCGGCTTGTCCCATTCGGACAGGGTCAACGCGACGGTGTTACCCGCGCTCTGCTCCACCTGGGCCTGCACCAACTGGTGCGGGGCGGCCTTCTCGATCCACACCGTCGCCGGCAGCGGGCCACCGGCCTTGAGTTGCGGAATCAGCTTGTTGACCGCGTCGGCGCTGGCCTGGCCGGTGATCCGCACGGTCGGCACCCCGCCGACGGTCTCAAAACTCGTCGCCTTGGTCTCGCTGAGACCGGTCAGCATGTTGGCCAGGCCGGTGTCGGGGTTGAGGATCACCGAGGGGTCGTAGACATCGGCGGCTGGACCCATGTCCAGCCAGTTGTCCGGGGTCAGCGCGGCGTAGAGGGTGCCGTCGACGACCACCAACTCGGCGTCGAGATCCGAGCCGCCCATCGTGATCTTGGCGTTGCCCTGCACGGCCGTGCTGGGCACGTTGGTCAGGTCTGCGGACAGCGTTTTCACCGGTAGGCCCTCGACCTTGCCGCTCACCGCAATCTCCAGGTGGGCACTCTTGAGGCCTTTGGTGGCCGCCACGGACTGCTCGATGAGCCCGGCGGCTTCCGGCAGCGGCTCGGCGGCTTTTTTCGAACAACCCGCCAG
>VERS01000242.1 GCA_018882545.1 Mycobacterium sp. | reverse complement strand
GTCCTGGACCGTGCTGGCCACCGATATCAACGCGGCACCCTCGGCACACCCAGCCCGGCCGCGGCGACCTGCTCCCGCATCACCTCGTTGACCCCACCGCCGAAGGTGATCACCAGGCCCCGCTTGGTCTGCGCGTCCAGCCAGGTCATCAGTTCGGCGGTCTCATTCTCGGCCGGGTTGCCGTACTTGCCGACGATCTCCTCGGCGAGCCGTCCGATCCGCTGGATCCGCTCGGTGGAGAACACCTTCGTGGCGGCGGCGTCGGCGATGTCGACGGTCTCCCCGGCTGCGGCGACCTGCCAGTTGAGCAGTTCGTTGACCCGCCAGATCGCGCGGATCTCACCGAGCGCGCGACGCACGTCATCGCGGTCGATGGGGGTGACGCCGTCGCCTCCCGGCTTGGACGCCCAGGCGTGCACCCGGTCGTAGAGGCCGGCGATCTTGCCGGCCGGCCCGAGCATCACCCGCTCGTGGTTGAGTTGGGTCGTGATCAACCGCCAACCCGCGTTCTCCTCTCCGACGAGCATGCCGACCGGGACGCGCACGTCGTTGTAGTAGGTGGCGTTGGTGTGGTGCGCGCCGTCGGAGAGGATGATCGGCGTCCATGAGTATCCCGGGTCGGTGGTGTCGACGATCAGAATCGAAATGCCTTTGTGCTTGGCGGCTTCCGGGTCGGTGCGGCAGGCCAGCCACACGTAGTCGGCATCGTGGCCGCCGGTGGTCCAGATCTTCTGGCCGTTGACCACGTACTCGTCCCCGTGCCGCACGGCGGAGGTGCGCAGCGAGGCCAAGTCCGTACCAGCCTCAGGCTCGGAGTAGCCGATCGCGAAGTGCACCTCACCGGCGAGGATGGCGGGCAGAAACGTCTTCTTCTGCTCGTCGCTGCCGTAGACCATCAGGGTCGGGCCGACGGTCTGCAGTGTCACCGCCGGCAGCGGGACGTCGGCGCGGGCGGCCTCATTGACGAAGATCTGCTGCTCGATCGGTCCGTAACCCAGTCCGCCGTACTCCTTGGGCCAGCCCACGCCGAGTTTGCCATCCGAGCCCATCCGCTTGATCACCGTCCGGTAGGCCTTACCGTGCCGGTCGATCTCCATCTCCCTGGCCTCGTCGACCGAGATGAGGGTCGCGAAGTACTGGCGCAGTTCGGCCTGCAGATGCCGCTGCTCGGGGGTTAGTTCTATGTACATTGCGCTCCGATCCAGCGTTGGTGGCGACCGCCACGAGGGTAATTTAGATGCGACCCGCCACGAGATCCAGACGATGAGCCGGTCCGCCCAGCAAGCGGGTGAGGTCTTTCACGGACGAGTAGTAACGGTGCATCGGGTAGGTGATGTCCATGCCCATGCCGCCGTGCAAGTGATGGCAGATCTGCATCGCCGACGGTAGCTGGGAGGTCAGCCAATAGGCCATGATGTCGAGATCCTCATCGGCGTCGCGGCCCTCCGAAAGCCGCCACACCACCGACTGTGCCGTCAATCCCATTGTGCGCGAGGTGATGTAGACCTCGGCAAGTTGCGCCGCGACAGCCTGGAAGGTGGCAAGCGGACGTCCGAACTGGTGGCGGTTGGAGACGTAGTCGGCGGTGAGCCGAACCGCGCCGGCCACCAGTCCGGCTCCGTAGGCTCCGATCGCGGCCAGCGCCAACTGGTTGAGCCGGTTCACGGTCGCACCTGTCAGCACGGCATCGGCGTCGACCTCCACATCGCGAAACTCCACCGCGAATTCCTCGACCCCCGATGACGTCGGAGTCGCGGTGAGGCGCACCCCGTCATCCTCCGGGGACACCGCGACCACCCCGTTGTCCGCGCTCACCAGCATCCACGAGGCCCGACCGGCGCACGGGACGGCGACCTTGGTGCCGTTGAGCTTTCCGTCGACGAGGCTGACGGTGGGGCGTTCCGGCAGGGCGGTGCCGGGTTCGTTGAGGGCGGCGGTGAGGATCGCGCCTTTGGTCACCCCGTCGAGATACCGGTCCTGCTGGCTTTCCCCCGCCATGTCGAGGATGGGAACCAGTCCCAGGCCAAGCGTGGCCAGTGCAGGGGAGAGGGTCGCATGCCTGCCGATCTCGGTCAGGGCCGTCGCGATCTCCGGCAGACCCACCCCGTCGCCCCCGAGTCGTTCCGGAACCCCGAGGGCGGCCACCCCACCGGTGACGAGCGCCTCCCAGGTGTTCTCGCGCGCCAGGACAGTGCTGACCACGTCGGCGACCGCCTGCTGCGCCGGTTCGGCGGTGAAGTCCACCGGGTCTCCCTTCGAGTGACCGTTACGAGGAGGTCGAACCGGTGTAGTCGACGCGCCAGTGCTTGATTCCGTTGAGCCAGCCCGACCGCAACCGCTCGGGGGTGCCTATCGACGCAAGGTCCGGCATGTTGTCGGCGATCGCGTTGAACATCAGGTCGATCGTCATCCGCGCGAGATTGGCGCCGAGGCAGTAGTGCACGCCGGTACCGCCGAAGCCGACGTGCGGGTTCGGGTCACGCAGGATATTGAACGTGTGCGGGTCTTCGAACACGTCCTCGTCGAAGTTGGCCGAGCGGTAGAACATCACCACCCTCTGCCCCTCCTTGATGGAAACACCGCCGAGTTCGGTGTCTTTGATCGCGGTGCGTTGAAATGCCGTCACCGGGGTCGCCCATCGCACGATTTCATCGGCGGCGGTCGCCGGGCGCTCGCGCTTGTACAACTCCCACTGATCGGGATTGTCGAGGAAGGCGATCATCCCGTGCGTGATCGAGTTGCGGGTCGTCTCGCTGCCCGCAACCGCAAGCATCAGCACGAAGAAGCCGAACTCGTCGTCGGAAAGTTTCTCACCGGCCAGATCGGCGTTGATCAGGGCGGTGACGATGTCATCACCGGGATCCTTGGCCTTGATCGCAGCCAACTGCATGGCGTACATGAGGACCTCGATGGAGGACGCCTTGCCGTCGACGTCGGCGAACTCGGGATCCTCGTTGCCGGTCATCTCGTTGGTCCAGCGGAAGAGTTTGGCCCGCTCGTCCTGCGGGACGCCGAGCAGACTGGCGATCACCTGCAGTGGCAACTCGCAGGACACCTGCTCGACGAAGTCACCGGAGCCGTCCGCAGTGGCGGTCTTGACGATGTTCTCGGCGCGCTGCCTCAGTTCATCGCGCAATCGCTCCACCGCGCGGGGAGTGAAGCCGCGGGCGATGATGCGCCGCAGCCGATCGTGCCGCTCGCCGTCCATGTTGAGCAGCACAACGCTCTGCATGTCGATGTCTTCGCGTTTCATGTCGTCGGCGAACTGCGGCAGTGCGGTGTTGGGCCCACTGTGGTAGACGTCGCTGCGCCGAGATACCTCTTTGACGTCTCTGTGCTTGGTGACGACCCAGTAGCCGCCGTCGTTGAAGCCGCCCTTGCCGATCTGTTGCTCGCACCACCAAACGGGTGCGATCTTGCGCAACTGGGCCAGCTCGTCGACGGGCAGTCGCACGACGTTGCGATCGGGGTCGAGGAAGTCGAAGCCGTGCGGCAGGTTGGGGCTGGCACCGGCCGTGGGCCCGGGATGTGGCATGGAAATTCCGCTCCTGAACTATGACGTGTTCTAGTGCCAGTAAAACACGGCTCCACCATAGACAAAAGGCATCGCGGCAACCTTGCTTGTCAGGGGACTGAAACGTGTTCTAGCCTGGCCGCATGGGTATCCCTGTCATCGTCGAGGCCACCCGCAGCCCGATCGGCAAACGCAATGGCTGGCTGTCCGGACTGCACGCCACCGAACTTCTCGGGGCGGTGCAGAAGGCTCTGGTGGACAAGGCCGGCCTCGACGCCGGCCAGGTCGAGCAGGTGATCGGCGGGTGCGTCACCCAGTACGGCGAGCAGTCCAACAACATCACCCGGGTGGCGTGGTTGACCGCAGGGCTTCCCGAGCAAGTCGGTGCGACGACGGTGGACTGCCAGTGCGGCAGTGCCCAGCAGGCCAACCACCTAATTGCCGGCCTGATCGCCGCCGGCGCGATCGACGTCGGGATCGCCTGCGGCGTCGAGGCGATGAGCCGGGTGGGGCTCGGCGCCAACGCCGGGCCGGACCGGACCGCGATCCGCGCCGACTCCTGGGATATCGACATGCCGGATCAGTTCACCGCGGCCGAGCGGATCGCCAAGCGTCGCGGGATCACCCGGGCCGACCTCGATCACCTCGGACTGATCTCCCAGCAGAAGGCCAAGCGGGCCTGGGACGAGCATCGCTTCGACCGGGAGGTGTCACCGATCGAGGCGCCCGTCCTGGACCAGAACAAACAGCCAACCGCGGAGCGGCACATGGTCAGCCGCGACCAGGGTCTGCGGGACACCACCGCCGATGGACTGGCAGCCCTCAAGCCGGTCATGGAGGGCGGCCTGCACACCGCCGGAACCTCCTCGCAGATCTCCGACGGCGCAGCCGCCGTGCTGTGGATGGACGAGGACAAGGCCAGGGCGCTGGGGCTGACGCCGAGGGCCCGCATCGTCGCCCAGGCACTGGTCGGGGCCGAGCCGTACTACCACCTGGACGGCCCGGTTCAGTCCACAAACCGGGTGTTGGAGAAGGCCGGCATGAAGCTGGGCGACATCGACCTGGTGGAGATCAACGAAGCGTTCGCCTCGGTGGTGCTCAGCTGGGCGCAGGTGCACAACGCCGACATCGACAGGGTCAACGTCAACGGCGGGGCGATCGCGCTGGGCCACCCGGTGGGCAGCACCGGAAGCCGGTTGATCACCACCGCCCTGCACGAACTGGAACGCACCGATCAGAGC
>VERS01000241.1 GCA_018882545.1 Mycobacterium sp. | reverse complement strand
GGCATCGACACCCCGGACGCCAGGATCTGAGCGGTGCTGCTGCGTCTCTCCGCGGCGGCCCGGAACCGGTACATCCCGGCCAGCAGCTGTTCGACGTCGAGGTTCTCCGGTTCGGCGGGCTGCACGTAGGGCTCGTTATAGATGGTGATGTAGAAGAAGATGTTCTCCGGGTTCGCCCCGAACATTCGGGCCAGGCCGCTTTCGATGATGTAGGCGACCTCGTAGGCGAAGGCCGGGTCATAGGCCACCACCGCCGGGTTGGTGGACGCCAGCAGCTGGGAGTGGCCGTCGGCATGCTGCAGACCTTCGCCGGTCAGGGTGGTCCGCCCGGCGGTCGCGCCCAGTACGAACCCGCGGGCCATCTGGTCGGCCGCCGCCCAGAAGCTGTCGCCGGTGCGCTGGAATCCGAACATCGAGTAGAAGATGTAGACCGGGATCATCGGCTCGTTGTGCGTCGAATATGACGTGCCGACCGCGGTGAACGATGCGCACGACCCTGCTTCGTTGATGCCCTCGTGCAGAATCTGGCCGTTCTCGGCTTCCTTGTAGGCCAGCATGAGCTGCGCATCGACGGCGGTGTAGAGCTGGCCATTGCGGTTGTAGATCTTCAGCGTGGGGAACCAGGAGTCCATGCCGAAGGTCCGCGCCTCGTCGGGGATGATCGGCACGATCCGCTTGCCGACGGCGTTCTCGCCGGTCTCCCGGAGCAGTTCCTTGAAGACCCGGACGGTGGCCATCGTGGTGGCGACCTGCTGGTTGCCGGAGCCGCCCTTGAGTGGTTTGTAGACCTCCCGCGAGGGCAGGGTCAGCGCCCTGGAGGTGTTGCGGCGGTGCGGCAGGAACCCGCCGAGGGCGGTGCGCCGGTCCAGCAGGTAGCGGATCTCCGGGGCTTCCGGGCCGGGGTGGTAGTACGGCGGCAGGTAGGGGTTCTCCTCGAGTTGGGCATCGCTGATTGGGATGCGGATCGCGTCGCGGAAGTCCTTAAGATCCTGCAGTCCAAGCTTTTTCATTTGGTGGGTGGCGTTGCGGCCCTGGAAATGGGCCCCCAACGAATAGCCCTTGATGGTTTTGGCCAAAATCACCGTCGGCTGGCCCTTGTGCTCCATGGCCGCCCGGTAGGCGGCATAGACCTTGCGGTAGTCGTGGCCGCCGCGCTTGAGGCTCCAGATGTCGGCGTCGGAGATGTGCTGTACCAGGGCCTTGGTGCGGGGGTCCCGGCCGAAGAAGTGCTCGCGGACGTAGGCGCCGTTGTTGGCACGGTAGGTCTGGTAGTCCCCGTCCGGGGTGGTGTTCATCAGGTTCACCAGGGCGCCGTCCTTGTCGGCCTGCAGCAGAGCGTCCCACTCCCGGCCCCAGACGACTTTGATGACATTCCAGCCGGCTCCCCGGAAGAACGACTCCAGTTCCTGGATGATCTTGCCGTTACCGCGGACCGGACCGTCGAGTCGTTGCAGATTGCAGTTGACGACGAAGGTCAGGTTGTCCAGCCCCTCCAGCGCAGCCATATGCGCCAAGCCGCGGCTTTCCGGTTCATCCATCTCGCCGTCGCCCAGGAACGCCCAGACATGTTGGTCGGAGGTGTCCTTGATGCCGCGGTCCTGCAGATAGTGGTTGAAGCGGGCCTGGTAGATGGCGTTCATGGGGCCCAGACCCATCGACACGGTGGGGAATTCCCAGAACTCCGGCATCAGCCGGGGATGCGGGTAGGAGGGCAGTCCGCCGCCGGGGTGGCTGTGTTCCTGGCGGAATCCGTCGAGTTGGTCCTCGGTGAGCCGACCCTCCAGAAACGCGCGAGCGTAGATTCCGGGGGCGGTGTGGCCCTGGATGAAGACCTGGTCCCCGCCGCCGGGATGTGACTTGCCGCGGAAGAAGTGGTTGAACCCCACCTCGTAGAGCGAGGCCGAGGAGGCGTAGGTGGAGATGTGGCCGCCGACCCCGACGCCGGGCCGCTGCGCCCGGTGCACCATGATCGCGGCGTTCCACCGGATCCAGCGGCGGTAGCGCCGCTCGACGTCTTCGTCCCCGGGAAACCAGGGTTCCAATTCGGTGGGAATGGTGTTGACGTAATCGGTGGAGGTCAGAGCCGGTATCGCGACCCGCTGCTCGCCAGCGCGCTCCAGCAGGCGCAGCATCAGGTAACGCGCCCGGGCCGGGCCGGAGCGGGCCAGCAGGCCGTCGAAGGACTCCAGCCACTCTGCGGTCTCTTCGGCGTCGATGTCAGGCAGGTAGGACGCGACGCCTTCGCGGATCACTCGAACCCGGTCGGATTCGTTTGATCCGCCCTGGCTTTGACTACGTTGATCGCGCGTGAACTGGGTGGTCACTTCCGCTCCTCGAGGGCTTGGGGCAGTCGGTTGAGGTCGCTCCTATCGTGCCGCACTTGCCGCGCTGGCGACGCAGAGTGCGGCGATGAAGCCAAATTCGCGCGGTGGGTGGATCGGGCCACCGACCCGGTAACGTCAGCATCCGTGCGGAGCGGAAGAGCGCGGGGAGTGCGCATCGCCGGACTGCTGGCCGGTGGGGCGGCCGCGGTGAGTATGGCCGCGGTGGGCTGCACCGCGGTCACTGAGGGTGGCCCTACCGTCAAAGCCGGCGAGGCCCCGGCCTACCGCACCTCGATGTCGCTCTCGTCTTCGCAGTCGGCGGCGAGTTCCAGCGCCCGTGAAGCGCAACGTCAGGCCTCGATGACCACCCAGGCCGTCCACACCACCTGTGAGACCTTGTCGACCACCAGTGCCGATGCGATCGACGCGGTCAATGTGTACGTCAGCGCCTTCAACGAGGGTGACGGCAACACCGGCGGTGCTGATGGTCCGGCCGTCGATTCGCTCGACCAGAGTGCCGACGCCGTCGAAGACAGTATCAGCGACATCGTCCCCGATGAGGTGCGGGACGCATTCATGCAGTGGGTCGACGGAGCCCGCGCCACCGCCGAGGCGATCAGGCGGAACGCCGCCCCGGCGGAGTTCAACACGGTCGTCGACGATCTCAACGCGGCCCGTTCCGATGTTCTGCGACTTTGTGACGCCACGTACTAGAGACCGGCGATGCCGTGCGACGATATGCCCACCAACGCCGGTCTGAGGACAAGGCCGGTACCACGACAAGGAGGTTGCGACGGTGGTCGCCGCGGGCGACAGCGGGCGTAACTACGCCCAGAGGCTGGGCATCCACCACGGTCAGATCGTCCAGGAACTCGGCTGGGACGACGACACCGACGACGACATCCGGGCCGATATCGAGGATGCCTGCGGCAGTGACCTCCTCGACGAGGACGCCGATGAGGTGGTCGACGTGGTGCTGCTGTGGTGGCGCGACGAGGACGGGGATTTGGTGGACCGGCTGATGGACGCCATCGCACCCCTGTCTGAGGATGGGGTGATCTGGGTGCTGACGCCCAAGACGGGCAAGCCCGGGCACGTCCTGCCGGCTGATATCGCCGAAGCGGCGCCGACCGCCGGCCTGATGCAGACGTCGTCGGCCAACCTCGGTGATTGGGTCGGCAGCCGGCTGGTGCAACCGAAATCGAAAGCGGCCGGGAGGCATTCATGACACTGGCAGTCGGCACCGAGGCGCCTGATTTCACCCTCAAGGATCAGAACGGTCAGCTGGTGACCCTCAGCGACTTCCGCGGTCGAAAGAACGTACTGCTGGTGTTCTTCCCCTTGGCGTTCACCGGCATCTGTCAGGGTGAGCTCGACGAGGTGCGGGACAACCTGCCCAACTACGACAACGACGACACCGCGACGCTGGCCATTTCGGTCGGGCCGCCACCCACCCACAAGATCTGGGCCACCGAGAGCGGGTTCACCTTTCCGGTGTTGTCCGACTTCTGGCCGCACGGCGCGGTCGCCCAGGCCTACGGGGTATTCAACTCTGATGCCGGTTTCGCCAACCGCGGCACCTTTGTCATCGACCGTTCCGGGGTGGTCCGGTTCGCTGAGTGCAATCAGCCCGGGGAGGCGCGCGACCAAGCGGTCTGGACCGCGGCGTTGGCGACCCTGAAGTCCTGAGGAGAGTGGTTGCCGGAGCCGCCGGCGGCCGGTTTTCCGAATCCGCCTCCGCGACGGTAGCCTGCGCGGGCACGGGCATGCACACCAGCTCGTGGCGCCGGGCGTGTAGCTCAGTGGTAGAGCTCTGGTTTTACACACCAGCGGTCGGGGGTTCGAAACCCTCCGCGCCCACTCGGCACCGGAGAATCTGCGCGCGACCGCCAAGGTCTGCAGTAGATTTGCGAAGCCAGGTTTGAGTTGATTCGGATGGGGTACGGGTAACACGGTGCGCGACGACCCCAAGTCAATGTCGGCTGAGTTGAGACACGACATCTACGAGGCGGTCCAGGCCGAACTGCTCTCGTCGGGAGTCGACCGGTTCGGGATCGACGGGGTGGCCAGGCGCGCCGGGGTGGACCCCGGGGTGATCCTCGCCCACTGGCACGACCGCAGGGTGCTGCTGATGGAGGTCATGCTCGCCCGGACGATCCCCTCGAAGTGGAGTCCGGATACCGGCAGCCTGTACACCGACATCGAGAACGTCTCGAAACTGGCGCAGGAGAACTCCCAGAACGCCACCGCCCGCGCACTGTTCCGGCGGGTCCTGCCCGGCGGCGGCGACGTCGACTTCGCCGAGATCGGCGCGGATCTCTGGAAGGCTCGGTTCCAGTTCGGTGCTCACATTCTTCAGCGTGCCGCTGACAGGGGTCAACTCCGCGACGGCATCCATCCCGAGGAGGCGATCCGGATGTTCGCCACCGCCTTCCACCACGACG
>VERS01000240.1 GCA_018882545.1 Mycobacterium sp. | reverse complement strand
CCGCACCGTCACCGTCGAATCACCCGGCATCAACGCCTACGCCGACGGGGACTACGTGTGCCCGCTGCCGGCCGAGATCTCCGCCGTTCCGGGAGCGTTGAAGATTCTCGTCCGATGACCGGACGCTCCCGCCGTCAGCGCCGGCGGACAGTATCCGGGTCCCCGGCGCGACTAACTCTGTCAGACCCGTAATTCATAATCGAAAGCATGTTCGAAACGCTGTTCCGGGACGAGTCCGACGCCGGGCTCATCGGCGCCATCGAGGAGGCCGCCCGGGCCGAGGCCGCCGCCGCGGCCCGGCGACTCGCTGCCATCGCCGAACTGGTTCATCGGCGCTGCGGTGACGCCGAGACCGCGCACTGGGCCTGCGACGCCTGGGATGCGGCCGCTGCGGAGATCTCCGCGGCGCTGGGGGTCAGCCACGGCCGTGCCGCCGGCCAGATGCATCTCGGGGAGTCGCTTCGGTTGCGACTCCCCCGCGTCGCCGAGTTGTTCCTCGCCGGACGTCTGAGCACACGGGTCGTCGCGGCGATCTCTTGGCGCACAAGTCTGGTGACCGATCCGGCAAGCATGTCCCTCATCGACGGGGTGCTCGCCGATCGTGCCGCCCGGTGGGATGCGCTGTCCCAGTACAAACTGGAGCAGGCGATCGACACCTGGATCGACAAGTACGATCCCGGCGCACTGCGTCGCACCCGCGCCAGTGCCCGCAGCCGTGATGTCACCATCGGCGGACAAAACCACGAATCCGGCACCGCAGCCCTGTGGGGCCGGTTGTACGCCAGCGATGCGACTCTGCTGGAACGCCGCCTCGAGGCGATGGCGCACGCAGTCTGCGAGAACGACCCGCGGACCGTCGGTCAGCGCCGCGCGGATGCACTGGGCACCCTGGCGGCGGGCTCTGACCGGCTCGCCTGCAAATGCGGCCGACCGGACTGCCCCGCGGCCGGTCCGGATGCCCGCGCCACCGGCGTGGTGGTGCACGTCCTGGCCGATAGCCCGGCGCTGGAGGCCCTACCGGACCCCGACATGTCCGGCGACGGCGAGACCACCCCGGCCAGTCCGCAACAGGGGACGGCCGTGATAGTCGGGGGCGGGGCGATGCCGACGCCGTTGCTTGCCGAACTGCTGCGTGACGGCGCAGCAGTCCGCCACCTGCGCGCACCTTCCGGGCAACCGGAACCGGGTTACCGGCCGTCTGTGGCCCTCGCCGATTTCGTCCGCGCGCGTGATCTCACCTGCCGGTTCCCGAACTGCGATCAACCCGCCGAGCGCTGCGATCTGGACCACGCGATACCCTGGCCGACTGGTCCCACACACCCGTCCAATCTTCGCGCGTTATGCCGAAAACACCACCTGCTCAAGACTTTCTGGAGCGGACAGGGCGGCTGGCGTGATCGACAACTCCCAGATGGCACGATCGTCTGGACGGCACCGACCGGAAGGACCTACATCACCAGGCCGGGCAGCCGCCTGTTGTTCCCGGCGTGGGATACCGACACCGGGGAACTCGGCCTCAACCCACGCCGATCAGGATTCCGGGCGTCGTCCGCCGGGCTGATGATGCCGGCCCGCCGTCGTACCCGCGCCGCTGACCGGGCCTACCGAACCTCCTGCGAGCGGGCTCGCAACGATTCCCGTGTCGCCGAGCGCAACAGACCGCCGCCCTTCTGAGCGCCTCTGCGAAACTCAGGTGGCTAGCCCACCCCGCGGCTGAGCCAACTCACCTCACCGCAGGAACCTCCGTCGCGGTAGGGCTCCAACGCCTCGTCCCAGGCGGTGCCCAGCACGGTGTCCAGTTCCGCCGCCAGGGTGTCCGCACCGGCGGCCATCAAGGTGCGCAGCCGCATCTCCCCAACCATGATGTCGCCGTTGGCGCTCATCGACCCGCTCCACAGTCCCAGTTGCGGGGTGTGGCAGAAACGTTGGCCGTCCACGCCGGGACTGGGGTCCTCGGTGACCTCGAACCGCAGCACCGACCATGACCGCAGCGCATTGGCCAGCCGGGCGCCGGTACCGACCGGGCCGATCCAGTTGGTGACAGCCCGGAGTTGCCCGGGCATGGCCGGCTGCGGCGTCCACTTCAAATTCGCCCCTGATCCCAGGGACGACGACAACGCCCACTCGACATGTGGGCACACCGCCGCGGGTGAGGCGTGGACGTACACCACACCTGTCGTCGCGTCGGCGAACTGGTTCGACGCACGCATCACCTTGCTCCTTCGGTTCCACTAGGGACGTCTTCCCCAACGACCTGATGGTCCCGACGATGCAGTTGATACGTGCGTGTCTATTGTGCCCCTTGAGGCCCCTGTTGCGCTAGTCCGAATTGCGCGGGTGCGAATTGAACTCGCCGAGGACCTGGTCGGCCAGGGCCGGCCAGAGCGGCTTGGCCCAGTCATCGAAGTCCCGGTCGGTAAGCACCACCAGGGCCAGGTCATGCACCGGGTCGACCCAGATGAACGTCCCGGTCTGCCCGAAGTGCCCGAAGGTACCCGGCGAGTTCTTGGCACCGGTCCAGTGCGGGGACTTGGCATCCCGGATCTCGAAACCGAGTCCCCAGTCGTTGGGCCGTTGGGCACCGTAGCCGGGCAGCACCCCGGTCAGCCCCGGGAACTGCACCCGAGTGGCGTCGGCGTGCGTCTGCGCCGAGACCAGCCGGGGTCGCATCAGGTCGCGGGCGAATATCGCCAGATCCGACACCGTCGAGACAGCGCCGAATCCGGCCGTGGCCCCGCCACCGTCCAACCGGGTGGCGGTCATGCCCAGCGGGTCGAAAACCGCCTCGGCCAGGTACGTGCCGAACTCGATACCAGAGTTGGCCTCGATCGTCTCGGCCAGCACCTGAAAGCCGTAATTGGAATACACCCGGCGGGTCCCGGGGGCGGCCAGGACATCAGCGGAGTTCAATGCCAGCCCCGAAGCGTGCGCCAGCAGGTGACGCACAGTCGACCCCGGCGGCCCGGCCGGGGTGTCGAATTCGACAACACCCTCCTCGACGGCGATCTGGGCAGCCCGGGCCACCAGCAGCTTGGTGACCGAAGCCAACCGGAACGGCCGGCCGGTCGGACCATGGTCGGCCAGCACCCCGACCGGGCCGACCACCGCCGCCGCGGCGGCCGGAACCGGCCAGTCCGCGAGGACCTCCAGAGCGGACACGACGCGGGCCTAGTGGGCGGCGGCGCCGGGGCCCTCCGCGGCCTCGGCGTCGTGGTTGCCCTTGGACCGGCGGAAGGGCAAACGTTCGATGACGAGCACCAAAATGACCCCGACGATGATGCCGAGCAGGGCCGACATCAACGCGTTGACGACCCAGCCCAGCACGCCGCCGACGAAGGGCACCCCGTGGACCAGATGCTCCAACTGGTGCACCAGGTGGTAGGGCGCTCCCCAGCCCAATTCGTCAGCGCCGGCCAGGATGATGTGCCCGCCCACCCACAGCATGGCGGCGGTCCCGATGACCGACAGCCACGCCAGAACCTTCGGCATCCCGGTCACCAGCATCTGGCCCAGCCGCTGGGTTCTGGGGGACTTTCGCTCGGCCAGCATCAGACCGATGTCGTCCATCTTGACGATCAGCGCAACCACCCCGTAGACGCCTGCCGTGATGCCCACCGCGACGACGAGGAGGATCGCAGCACGGGCAAACAGCGGTTCGTGCAACACCTCCTTGAGAGCGATCACCATGATCTCGGCGGAGAGGATGAAGTCGGTCCGGATCGCACTGGCGATCGTCTTGGACTCGGCGTCGGGACCCAGTTCGGCGGCCGGGGCGTCGTGGTCGTGGTCGTCGTGGCGCAGCCGGTGGATGATCTTGTGCGCTCCCTCGTAGCAGAGGAAGCAGCCGCCGCACATCAGGATTATCTCGACGACTTTGGGCGCGATCGAACTCAACAGCAGCGCCACCGGCAGGATGAACAGCAACTTATTGCGCAGCGAGCCCTTGGCGATCCGCCCGATGATGGGCAACTCCCGCTTGGCCGCCAGGCCCCGGACGTACTGCGGTGTGACCGCGGTGTCGTCCACCACCACCCCGGCCGCCTTGACGCTGGCCTTGCCGGCGGCCGCACCGACGTCGTCGAGCGACGCGGCGGCCAGCTTGGCCAGCGCGGCAACGTCGTCGAGTAAGCCGACCAGACCGCCTGCCATCCGCTTCCCCTGCCGAAAGTCGTTTCCGGGGCGACATTACCCGTTTTCCGGACGCTAAGGTCTGATGTTCATGAGCCAAACCGTGCGGGGCGTGATCTCCCGAAGCAAAGGCCAACCGGTGGAACTGGTCGACGTCGTCATCCCCGACCCCGGGCCCGGCGAGGTGGTCGTCGCTGTGCAGGCCTGCGGGGTCTGCCACACCGACCTGACCTACCGCGAGGGCGGTATCAACGACGACTATCCGTTCCTGCTGGGCCATGAGGCGGCGGGCACGGTGGAGACGGTGGGCGAGGGCGTCACCCACGTTGCGCCCGGGGATTTCGTCATCCTGAACTGGCGGGCGGTGTGCGGGCAGTGCCGGGCCTGCCGGCGGGGACGGCCGTGGTACTGCTTCTCCACTTTCAACGCGACCCAGAAGATGACGCTGACCGACGGCACCGAACTCACCCCGGCGCTGGGTATCGGGGCGTTCGCCGACAAGACTCTGGTTCACGAGGGCCAGTGCACCAGGGTCGACCCGCAGACCGATCCCGCGGTGGCCGGACTGCTGGGCTGCGGGGTGATGGCCGGCATCGGCGCGGCGATCAACACCGGGGCCGTTGACCGCGACGACACGGTCGCGGTGATCGGCTGCGGCGGGG
>VERS01000239.1 GCA_018882545.1 Mycobacterium sp. | reverse complement strand
CCGTAGAGGTCGTTGCGGGCGGCGACGGTCAGCGCCGAGACGTCGGCCGGTGCGGTCTGCGGCACCGCCTGTCCGGCGTACTGGCGCCACGCCACCGCGACCCCGACCGCCACCGCCGTCAGCGCCAACGCCGTGGTGACCCACACCGGCACCGCGTGGTGGGCCTCGTGTTCGCCGACGACGGGCGCCAGCCAGTCCCGCAGGGTGTGGCCCAGGGTCAGCACCGCGCCCGCCCCGACCGAGCCGATCGCCAGCACGACCATCGGCGCCGTCATCACCGCCGGCGACTCGTGCGGATGCGGGCTGGTGCCGTCCGGGGCGGCGGCCCAACGTCGCTCGCCGAAGAAGGTCAACAGCATCACCCGGGTCATGTAGTAGGCGGTGATCGCCGCCCCCACCAGGGTCACGCCGCCGAGCAGCCAGCCGCGCAGTCCGCCTGCGTTGACGGCGGTCTCGATGATGGCGTCCTTGGAGAAGAACCCGGCGAACGGCGGCACCCCGATGATGGCCAGGTAGCCCAGTCCGAAGGTGACGAAGGTGATCGGCATCAGGGTGCGCAGCCCGCCGTAGCGCCGCATGTCGGTTTCGTCGTTCATGCCGTGCATCACCGATCCGGCGCCGAGGAACAGACCGGCCTTGAAGAAGCCGTGGGTCAGCAGGTGCAGGATCGCCACCGCGTACCCGGCCGGGCCCAGCCCGGCGGCCAGCACCATGTAGCCGATCTGACTCATGGTGGAGGCGGCCAGCGCCTTCTTGATGTCGTCCTTGGCGCAGCCGATGATCGCCCCGAACAGCAGGGTCACCGCGCCGACGATCACCACCGCGGTCTGGGCGGCCGGGGCGAGGTCGAACACCGGACCGGAGCGCACGATCAGGTAGACCCCGGCGGTGACCATGGTGGCGGCGTGGATCAGGGCGGACACCGGCGTCGGGCCCTCCATGGCGTCACCCAGCCAGGACTGCAGCGGGACCTGGGCGCTCTTGCCGCACGCGCCGAGCAGCAGCAGCAGGCCGACGGCGGTCAGCGTGCCCTGGCTGAGCTGGGGGGCCGAGGCGAAAACCTCGGCGAAGCCGACCGACCCGACCGAGGCGAACAACACCATCAGCGCGGCCGCCAGTCCCATGTCGCCGACCCGGTTGACGATGAACGCCTTCTTCGCGGCGGTGGCGGCGCTGGGCCGGTCGTACCAGAACCCGATCAGCAGATAGGAGGCCAGGCCGACCCCCTCCCAGCCGGTGTAGAGGCCCAGGTAGTTGTCGGCGAGCACCAGCAGCAGCATGGCGGCGACGAACAGGTTCAGGTAGGCGAAGAACCGTCTGCGGTCGGGGTCGTGGGCCATGTAACCGATCGAGTAGAGGTGGATCAGCGCCCCGACGAAGGTGATCAGCAGCACGAAACACACCGACAGCGCATCCAGTTGCAGGCCGAAGTCGACCCGCAGCGCCCCGACCGGCACCCAGGTGAACATCGTGTGCTGCACGACCCGGCCCTCGGCGGGCAGACCCAGCAGGTGGGCGAAAAGTGCTGCGCCGCAGATGAAGGAACCGATCACCGTCGCACACCCCAGCAGGTGTCCCCAGGCGTCGGTGGCTCGGCCACCCAGCAGCAGCACCGCCGCCCCGGCCAGGGGCAGCGCAATAGTCAGCCACAACAGCGTCGTCACCGGTCAGTGTCTCCCATCAATTCCTGAGCAGGTGCGACTCGTCGACGTCGGCGCTGCGCCGGGCGCGGTAGATCGCGACGATGATGGCCAGACCGACCACCACCTCGCAGGCGGCGACGACCATGACGAAGAAGGCCACCGCCTGACCGTCGAGGTGGCCGTGCATCCGGGCGAAGGTGACGAACGCCAGGTTGCCGGCGTTGAGCATCAGCTCCACGCACATGAACATCACGATCGCGTTCTTGCGCAACAGGACTCCGGCGGCGCCGATGGTGAACAGCAGCGCCGACAGGAACAGGTAGTGCTCGGGGCTCATGGGGTCCGGTCCACCGTCCGGATGGTGGCGCTCACCGAGGACTGCTCCTCGGACCCGTCCGGCAGCCGGGCCGGGGTGTCGACGGCGTTGCGGCGGGCGTAGACCCCAGGATTGGGCAGCGGGGTGGCCCGGCCACCGCCGGTGCGGAAACGCTCGATGGCCATCTCCCGCTGGGTCTTGCGCGGTTCCAGGCGTTCCCGGTGCGCCAGCACCATCGCGCCGAGCGCGGCGGTGATCAGCAGGGCGCTGGTCAGTTCGAAGGCCCACAGGTTGCGGGTGAAGATCAGCTCGGCCAGGCCCTCGACGTTGCCGCCGCGGTTGGCCTCGGCCAGTCCGGCGAACCCGCTCGTCGTCGCGCTGCCGATCCCGGCGATCAGAAGAACCCCGAAGCCCAGGCCGGCCAGCGCGGCGGCGATCCGTTGGCCCCTAATGGTTTCCACCAGGGACTGCGCGGAGTCCACCCCGACGAGCATCAGCACGAACAAGAACAGCATCATCACCGCGCCGGTGTAGACCACGACCTGCACCACGCCGAGGAACTGCGCGTCCTGCACCACGTAGAGGATGGCCAGCGAGATCATCGTCGCGGCCAGGAACAGCGCGGAGTACACCGCTTTGGGGGCGGCGACCACCCCGACCGCGCCGATCAGCGCGACCGTGCCGAGCACCCAGAACGCCACGGCCTCGGCGGTCATGAGCCGGCCCCCCGGTCGCTGTGGTCGACGCCGGCGGAACCCACCTCGGCGCTCAGCGGCCCGATGTTGCCTCGGTAGTAGTCCTCATCGGTACTCCCCGGTGCCATCGGATGCGGTGGTTGTTGCATACCGGGCAGCAGGGGCGCGAGCAGTTTGTCCTTGCCGTAGATCAGGTCCCCGCGGTTGTCGTCGGCCATCTCGTAGTCGGCGGTCATCGTCAGCGCGCGGGTGGGGCAGGCCTCGATGCACAACCCGCAGCCGATGCAGCGCAGATAGTTGATCTGGTAGACCCGCCCGTACCGCTCGCCGGGGGAGAAGCGCTCCTCCTCGGTGTTGTCGGCACCCTCGACGTAGATCGCGTCGGCGGGGCAGGCCCAGGCGCACAACTCGCAGCCGATGCACTTCTCCAGCCCGTCGGCGTAGCGGTTGAGTTGGTGGCGGCCGTGGTAGCGCGGCGCGGTCGGCCCGGGCTTTTCCGGGTACTGCTCGGTGATCGGCTTCTTGAACATCGTCGACAGGGTGACGCCGAAGCCGGCGACAGCGTCGATGAACTTAGGTCGTGGCACGGGCGGGCTCCGCATCTCGTTTGACGGTGGTGGGAAGCGGAGGGATCGGGAACGAGCCGTCCGTCGGTGGTGGCGGCGGTGGCGGCGGCGGCCCGGAGCGGCTGCGCCGCAACGCATTGACCCCCACCAGCACGGCCAGCAGCACGGTGGCGGCGATCAGGTTGGGAATGACGCCGGCCAGGCCGGTGATGCGCAGCACGGCCACGACGAGTATCCACAGCAGCGCGACCGGGATGAGCAGCTTCCAGCCCAGCGCCATGAACTGGTCGTACCGCAGCCGGGGCAGGGTGGCGCGCAGCCACATGAACAGGAACAGGAACGCCCAGACCTTGACGATGAACCACAGCAGCGGCCACCACCCGGTGTTGGCGCCGTCCCACAGGCTCAGCGGCCACGGTGCGCGCCAGCCGCCCAGGAACAGGGTGGCCGCCAGCGCCGACACGGTGGCCATGTTGACGTATTCGGCGAGGAAGAACATCGCGAACTTCAGCGAGGAGTACTCGGTGTGGAAGCCGCCGACCAGTTCGCCCTCGGCCTCCGGCAGGTCGAACGGGGCGCGGTTGGTCTCCCCGACCATCGAGGTGACGTAGATCAGGAAGGAGGGCAGCAGCAGGAAGATGTACCAGGTGTGGGTCTGGCCGGCGACGATCCCCGAGGTGGACATGGTCCCCGAGTAGAGAAACACCGAGGCGAAGCAGAGCGCCATCGCGATCTCGTAGGAGACCACCTGGGCGCTGGAGCGCAGTCCGCCCAGCAGCGGGTAGGTAGACCCGGAAGCCCAGCCGGCCAACACGATTCCGTACACCCCGATGGAGGTGATCGCCAGGATGTAGAGCACGGCGACCGGCAGGTCGGTCAACTGCAGCGGGGTGGCGTGGCCGAATATCGAGACCACCGGACCCAGTGGGATCACGGCGAAGGCCATGATCGCGGTGATCACCGAGATCGCCGGGGCCATCAGGTAGATCGGCTTGTCCACCCCGGCCGGGATAAGGCCCTCCTTGAGGGCCAGCTTGATGCCGTCCGCCAGCGACTGCAGCAGCCCGAACGGCCCGACCCGGTTGGGGCCGAACCGCATCTGCATGCGGCCCAGCAGTTTCCGCTCCACCAGGATCGCCACCAACACCGTCAACTGCAGGAAGACGAACACCGCGAGCGCTTTGACCAGGATCAGCCACCACGGGTCGTGGCCGAACACCGTCGGATCCGGATACGTCACGCGGGCCTCCCGGATTCGATGCGGACAACGGCCCCGGTCGTCACCCCGAGGGTGGCGTGCACCGCGCTGCCGGGGGAGTTCAGCGGCAGCCACACCACCCGGTCGGGCATCTCGGTGATCTCCAGGGGCAGGGTCAGCGACCCGCGCCCGGTGGACACCGTCACGGCGTCGACGGCGCCGATGCTCGCGGCGGTGCTCGCCGACAGTTGCGCGACCGCGGGGCGGGCGGTGCCGGCCAGGTGAGGTTCACCGTCCTGTAACCGGCCGCAGTCCAACAACATTCGCCAGCCCGCCAGAATCGCCTCCTGCGGGCCGAGCAACAGCGCCGGCTCACCCGCGGTGCTGGGTGCGGCCGGCCGGGAGC
>VERS01000238.1 GCA_018882545.1 Mycobacterium sp. | reverse complement strand
CCTCGAGAACCGCGACGACGGAGTTGGTGGTCCCGAGGTCGATGCCGACCGCACGAGCCATGTTGATTTCCTCCTGGTAGACAGTTGCTGAATCACTACACTCTGAGCGAACCGGACTCAAGTCTGCGGGAGATGCGCGGCGGCTGTCAAACCACAGTTGAGTCGGTACCGCTCAAGTTGTCAGTACGTCCAACCAGGGCAAGGCGCGATTCATTCCCGCCGGTCTGAACGCCGGGAAACCGCGCTGAGGAGTAGCTGAGGAGTATCAGCCTTTTTCCCGGCTAGCCTGCCGGCCTGTCGTGCCAGGCGTCGAACGCGACGAACGCGCCCGCCCCCAGCAGCAGCAGCGCGGTGATCCAGCGGCCGTGCACCTTCATGACCCGCTCGTAGGCTTCCTTGATCTCGACGGTCGCCCCCGGTCTGACCACGTCGATGATCAGCGGGATCAGCGCAGGCAGGACAGCGATCACCGCGAAGAGCACGACCCCGACGGTGCGCAGCGGCCGGTCGGAGATCTGGAAGATCTGATGGCCGGCGGCGATCGCGATCGGGAAAACCTTGGGGTGCAGTCCGCACATGGCGAAGCCGGCCAGGCCGGCCCGGCCGATCCGGCGCGGGACCGGTAGGTCGGCGCCCGGATCCAGGGCGGGAAACCGGCGGATCAGCGCGGCCCGGGCGGCGCTGGGCTTGTGCTCGGGCTGAGCGACGTCGGGGATGGGGACTTTGCGCATCGCGCTGGCGGCCCGCCGCAGGCCGATGGTGATCAGCGCAGCGGCGATGACCACGCGAACGATGAAACTGGGCCAGCCGTGGTGGGGTGCGGTGCGGGTGTCGGTTCCGGAGATGTGGGCGATCCACAGCCCGACGCCGGTGGCGAAGGCGATCCCGAGGATGCCGCCGACCGCGTAGGCCAACGCGGCCAGTCGGGGAACCCTGGTGTCCCCGGCGATGATCAGGCCCAGAACCAGGGTCTCGGGGCTGAGGAAGATCGCCAGGGCGAGCGAGGCCAGGACAGCGAGGTGCGAACTCATGGCACCCGACACACTAGGTGACTCCGCGCGTCGGAAGCCGCCGTTACCCCAAAACGGGCGCTAGGTTTCCTGTCATGCATCGCTATCGGGTGGCTGCAGTGTCGATCCTTCTGACCGCCCTCGGGTGGGGTGCGATCGGCTGCGGCCGACCGGCCCCGACTGCCACCCCGCCGGCCGAACCAGTCGCCTCGGCACCGGTGACCAAGATGGACACCACCGCCCCGGCTTCCCCGGCCGGTGCCCAGCCCCGACTGGCGGCAGACCCGGCCCAGATCGCCGACGATCTGGTGGCCGACGAGCAGGCGATCCGGGATCCCGCTACGCCGGAGTCGGCGTTGGTTGCGGCCGCGCGACGCCAGCAGGCGGCCTACCGCGCGATCGGACGAAATCCAGCCTGGGACTCCACTATTGGCCCACGTATCCCGGCCTCGCTGCGAACCACCTACAACCGCAATGTCGACGCCCGCCGCCAGTTGACCGCGCTGTCCCCGGTGCGAGACACCCTGCCGGCGTGGCGCATCATCGCACCCGCGCCCGCCGACGAACTGCTGAGCCTCTACCGCCAGGCCGAGGCCGCGACCGGGGTGGGGTGGAACTATCTGGCCGCGATCAACCTGATCGAGACCCGGTTCGGCAGCATCGCCGGGGTGAGCACCGCCGGCGCGCAGGGTCCCATGCAGTTCATGCCCGAAACCTGGGCCGCCTACGGCGAGGGTGACGTCAACTCACCCCGGGACGCCATCATGGCGGCCGGCCGGTACCTGGCCGCCAGCGGATTCGCCGACAACCCCGACCGGGCCATCTTCGCCTACAACAACGCCAACGAATACGTCAGGGCCGTCAACGATTACGCGGCCATCATCGCCGACGACCCAGGGTCGTTCGGCGGCTACTACCGATGGGAGGTGTACTACTACACCACCGCCGGTGACGTCCTGCTGCCGCTCGGATACTCTCAGGCCCAACGCATCCCTGTCGCCGAGTACCTGGCCGAACATCCGCAGTAGCCTCAGCCCACCCCGCCGCCGACGAGCAGACCCAGTACGTAGGTGATCGCTGCTGCGCCATAGCCGATCATCAACTGCCGCAACGCTCTTCGCATCGGCGGGGCACCGGAGAGCAGCCCGACTATCACGCCGGTCGCCAGCAGGGCGATGCCCACCAGGACCGCGGCCGTCACCACCGCGGCGATACCGCTGACACCGAAGAGGAAGGGCAGCACCGGAATCAGGGCGCCGGAGGCGAAGAACAGGAAACTCGACACCGCCGCCCCCAGCCCGGTGCCGATCGCCTCGTGGCCCGTGCCGCCGTTGCCGGTGGCCCGGTGTGCGTCGGCATCGGTGTCTCGCAGTACCTCGTGGGCGTGTGCCCGGGCCTGCTCGGCGTCCATCCCCCGGGCCCGGTAGACCAGTTCCAATTCGTTGGCGTCGACGTCGAGCTGGGTCAGGGCCGACCCGACGTTGGGACTCGGCGCGGAGGCCTCCAGCAGTTCGCGCTGCGAACTGACCGAGACGTACTCGCCGGCCCCCATCGACAACGCACCGGCCAGCAGCCCGGCCAGCCCGGTGACCAGAACGGTGTGGTTGTCCACCCCGCTGGCGCTCACCCCGAGGATCAGCGCGAGGTTGCTGACCAACCCGTCGTTGGCGCCGAACACCGCCGCGCGGAAGCTGCCGGAGAGCCGGTCGCGACCGCGGGCGGCCAGTGCCCGGATGACCTCCTCATGGATCTGCTCGTCGGCGACCATGGTGGCGGTGGCGTCGACGTCGCGGTCATAGCTGGCCCGTGCTTCGAAGCGCTGAACCAGCGCAAGGACGAACACCGACCCGAAATGGCGCGCCATGAACGACAGGGTTCGGGTGCCCAGATCGGCCCGCACCGGCTGGCCGACCTGGTCGCCGAGCAGATTCAGCCAGTGCTGTTCGTGGCGCTCCTCGGCCGCGGCGATCGCGGCCAGGATCTCCCGCTCCTCACCGTCGTACTTCTGGGCGAGGTCCCGATACACCGCGGCCTCGGCGCGTTCGTTGGCCAGATGGCGGCGCCAGCGTTGCAGATCCGCCGGCGTCGGGGCGGCCGTCACGCCAAGACCCGATCCACGAAGGCCGTGCTGCCCTCTTTCCAGGCGACGATGAAGTTGCCGACGTCGTCACGGCTGATGGCCAGGGCCGGGCAGAACCAGTCGTCGCCGTCGGCGGTGAAGAAATGCGGGGAGCCGACGACCCCGCGCCTGCGTCCCTCATCCCAGTCGGCAGCCACCGCGACGGCGGTGGCCTCGGCGTCCAGCGGCGCCAGCGCAAACCGCTTCGCGACCTGCCGAACAACATCGGGTCGGCCGATGTCGAGTCCATGTTCGAAGAGCGCATCGCGCAGGGCCATGCCGACCTGTTCGCTGCAGGCCGGGTCGCCGGTGCGGTCGGCGGCCGCGGTGAGGGCGAAGGCGGCCATCGAGGTCTTCGGGAAGGTCGCGGTGCTGAATCCCTCGAACAGATCGGGTCGCACGGACTCCCGCAGCGCCGAGACTTCCGCGGCGATGTGCTGCGGGTCCAGCGGCCGGCCGTTGATCAGTTCCAAGGGCCAGGCGCGGATCCGCAGGCGGGGTTGGGTGAGTCCGCGTTCGGTGCGGCGGTCGATCAGCGTGTGCAGTCCCACGTGGGTGAAGGGGCACAGCACATCGGCGAAGACCTCCACGGTTGACACCACGGCAGGCTACTCCTCGGCGGTCCGTGCCGGAACGGGACTTTCGACCACTGCCGCGCGAACACCCGGCCGCTCTACGCTCAAACACACGTCGAGAACGAACAGGAACGGCTCATGATCCGCACGACAGCCGTCGCAGCCGGTGGGCTGGCCATCGCGTTGGGCCTCACCGGACCGGCGTTGTGCGGGAGCGTCGGTACGGCGGCGGCGTCCCCCGACGAAGGGGCACCCCTGAGCAGGTGAACCCCTACGAGACGATCGACCTGATCGCCGGGTCCCCCGAACTCGGATTCCTGCGCGGATCGTCCGCCGGACAGCCGGTCTTCGCCCCCGATGAAGGCCGCCTCTATGTGCCCTTCGCCGGGGGCAGCTACTACGACGGGGAACCCTATCCACTCATCGCGGTGTTCTCCGTCGCCAACTGATCGTCCGACTCAAGGACGCTTGGCCGTGGTTTCGCCCGCTTTTACCTTCACGGAAATTCAGAAAGTCCATCAGTTTTCGGTGCTCAACTATTAGCGTTAGCTCACAAACATGAGGGTCCCACGGGGAGGAGTGTCACAAATGAACACGATCAAGAGGGCGGTTCTCGGCGCCGCGGTCGCCGGCGTCGTCGCCGGGGCCGGGTCGGCACTCGGGGCCGCAGTAGCCCAGGCTGATCCGACCGAGGCCCCCAGCGGCAGCGGTGCCTCCTCCTCGGAGTCCACGGGCCGGCCAGATGCCCAGTCGCGCGGACGATCGCGGGGATCCTCCGCCGCGGCCGCGCGGGCCGAGAGTTCCTCGCCGGTAGGCGAACCGGAGACTTCCGCGGGGCGCAAGACTTCGAATTCGAGGGTGTCGGCGGACCCGACGATCGACCGCGGCAACCCCGACAACGACCCCACCCCGACACCCCGATCGGCTGCGCCGGGCGACGAACCCGCCCAGGCCGAAGCCTCCCTCGCTCCGGAGGGCCCGGCCCCGGTGGCGGCTCGGCCGGCGGACAATCCGGCCCCGGCCGTTGCCAGTCCAGCCGCTTCCGTCCCCCCGCCCGTCGCCGCTGCGGCTGTCGCGTCCGCAGAAACCTTGAATGTCTCCCCCGCAGTCATCGCAGCCC
>VERS01000237.1 GCA_018882545.1 Mycobacterium sp. | reverse complement strand
TTGCCGGAGAGTCCTGCCGACCCGCCCTGACCACCCGCCGATCCCAACAGGGTTATCGCACCGGCGGCGCCGGCCCCGCCGTTTCCGCTGAGCAGGCCACCGCGGCCGCCGCTTCCGCCAGCTCCGCCCTTCACGTCGACTGCGCCCGCACCACCGGCGCCGCCGTCACCGAACCAACCTGCGGCTCCTCCGTTGCCGCCGTTGAACCCGGCGCCGCCGTTGCCGATCAGTCCGGCGTTTCCACCATTGCACGGGCCACTTGCGGTACAAGACCCCTCAAAGCCGTTGAAGGAGTAACCGTTTCCGAACAGGATTCCCGCGTTCGGATTGTCAGCGTCGCCGTCTCCAATGAAAAAACGCAGGACGCTGTCAAATGGAATGGTGGTGAGCCCAGCGGGCGATGCGGCCTGCTGAGGGGCGAACAGCGTCGGGGTGGCGGGATCGCTGGCGGACTGGTTGACCCCAGGAGTGAACGCCGCAGCAGCGCCGAGGTGTTCGCGGCGGCTGACCCAGGCGGTGGCCCATGCCAGCGGCCCGGCCGCGGGAACGCCGTCGTGCTGGCCGTGGCCCAGCCACGACGGCGCCTGCACGCCCGCCGACTCGATCCCGGCGGTCGTCAAAACCCGTACCGGAGCCGTCATCACTGGTGCCATCGACACCTGGGCCGCGGTGATCGGGGCCGCAGTGATCGGGACCGCAGTGATCGGGACCGCAGTGATCGGGGCCGCAGTGATCGGGGCCGCAGTGATCGGGGCCGCGGTGATCGGGACCTCCGGCAAAGCGGTGACCGAAACCCGTTGTGCTGTCGCAGCGGGAGTGACCTCTGCGTGACCGGCTTCCGCAGAGACGGCATCGGGCCGAACCAACGCGGGCTGCTCTGGCCGCTTGGCGTTACGGCCCACCGGAATCGTGCCAACCTGCACGAGCGGAGACAGCCCGTCGTGCACCGAATCAGGACTTCCGGTCAGAGCATCCCGTCGCGGACTTACCGCGTAGCTAGATGTGTCGATCGCCGCATCCGCATCTCGATCGAGTGCCGGTTCCGACGGGGTTTCGCTGCCAGCCGACGGTATTCCGGTCGAGTCCTGCGACCCTCGGACGTGCTGGCCGCGCATCGAAGGCCGTCTGACCGACCCGGGGGACTGCCCGGACTCTGCCAGCCCCGCTGACTCCCCTGAGCCACCTGGGTCCGGCTTCACGGCGCGGTCCTCGGTGTTCGATGGGCCGGGTGCCCCGACGGATTCGGCACTGTCAGCGGAGGCCAGACCGGGACTCGCCACCACCAACGCCGCACCGATCCCGATGCCAAGCGCACCCGACCGCAACGTTGTGTAGGCCCGCGTCCACCACCGCTTGGAAGCACTCGTTTGAGCCGAATTCGGACGTGCCATCAGTGTCTGCTCCCCCTGCTCGTCTCGGAGTTCGTACTGCTGAACGGTCGATGCAGCCTGCTGCAGCGTCGGACTAGCTCAGGACCCGCTCCGGACGCCGTAGGCCAGCCGCGCTAGGCGCCGATCAGAGGTAGCTGAAGGCTATAGTTCCAATGCCGTCGGGCTGGCTGTAGTCGATGTAGACCGGGCCCAGCTGGAACGGGATGTTGCCGGTGTTGAAGTCATCGCTCTCATAAACGTCCGTAGACCGTTCCTTCGAAGTGGTGTAGCTGTAGAGCAGTGTCTGGCCATCACCGGTGTAGACGCTGATCCGCGTCCCGAACGGGAGATCCCCGGATGTCTGGCCGGTGCCGACCAGAGAGGCCGGGACGGAACCGAAGACCCCGCCGGAGTCGAAGACTGCGTTGGCTTTCTGCTTGGGCCCGTCGTTGATCTGGATCTGGGCGTAGGCGTCCGGCGCGCCGGGCACCGACGCCCGCACCGGCAGCGGGTTGGGTCCGAAAACGGCGAGTCCCCACAGACCGAACTGGAGCAGAAGAACGCCATTGTTGAGTTCGCCGGGAAGTTTGACGATGTTGTTGGGGCCCACCCCTCTGTTGGCGGCCAGCCCAAGGACTCCGACGACACCGTCGTTGTACACGTATGAGTTGTAGCTCTGAGCAGACGTGCCGGGCTGCGCGACGTTCACGGTGGTCGGCCCGCTACTGATTCGGCCCGGGAGGGTGAACCGGGTCGTGTAGGAGTCGTAGATGTACTTCACCGCCGTCGGACCTTCGCCGTAGCCTCCAACGCCGGTTCCCGTCGATGGACCGAGGCCATCCTGACCGACATACTCGTTGGTCGTCGTGAGGCTAGACGATCCGGTGTCGAGTTGCACCGGTGCCCACGGGCCGCCGTTGATGGAAACGTCGGCTGTCTGTATCGAGTTACCACCCACGAGGAAGGGCACTACCGCATACACGAGGCCGTTCATCTGCGCCTGATCGACCAGTTGCGAAGCCTCCGCGGCCGCGGCAGGGGCGCCGAATACGCCGACCCAGGGCACTGTCAGCGAGGCGGCCTCCAGGGCGACTGTCGCCACAGACGGCAACATCGTGGTCGCGACCAGACCAAGCCCCACCAGTTGGTGGATCACCGGGACGCCGACGGTGTCGGCATAAGCTGACTTCACCCCTTCGATGGAGTGCTGCCAGGTCGTCAACGCCGCGGCGGCCTGGGCAAGAAGAACCTGCGGCAGCAGGGATACCAAACCTGCCGCAACGTTGCCGGCGCCCCATGTGCCGGTTTGCAGGATATCCCGCGCGGAGGCGATTTCCTGCTGGGCCAACTTCACTGAGCTACCCGGCACGATCTTCACCCCGCCGAGGTAGGAGGTCATGTTCCAGGACGGATCCTCTGATGAGGGAGCGGTCTCGAGGCTGGCGCTCTCCGCGGGCTGCGGTGTCACGTCGGTGGCGGTGGCCGCGGCCGGCGCAGCGACAGGGGACACCTGTTCGGTCGGACTTGTGTCGATCTGCGCCGCCAAACCCAGGACGACGTCACTCCGCGTTGGGTCGATCGCTGCTGCTGCGCGTCGCAGTGAGTGGACGTCGCCCTGCGACGCAGGCAGCGGCGCCGTCTCAAGCAGCAGTGATTCCGCACGGTCCGTGTCGCGGATTGGGACCGGCGTCGGGGATGCGCCAGCAGCATCGACCGCGTTGCCACCAGGTTTCGGGCTGCCCTCCTCCGAGGTCGGGCTGCTCGTCGCCGAGCCGGTCACATCGGCAGGCTCGGCCGAAGAGACGCGCGCAGAGCGAGTCTGGACAGACGAAACCCGCTGTTTACGTTCAGATTTCGGCGTCGACGACGCATCCGAGGGCCGTGTTTCTACAGCAGCCGGTGCGGGACTGTCTGTCTCCCCGGTGTCAGCCTGGGCGGCGCCGGTTCCCGCGGCCATCGCCATGCCGAGACCAAGTGAGACCGCTCCTATGCCTAGCCAGCGCTGCGGTAGCCGAGCCTTCGTGCAATTTCCGTCATGGTTGACCGTCATCGTTGGATCACTCAACTTCACCGTTCGCACCCGTTTGGCCCTGCTTTCCACCGAAGCCCCGCCGCCCCGAATTTCCGCCTACCCCAGCGCTCGCTTTCCCCGCGCCGCTCACAGAGGCGTTTCCGCCGTTGCCGCCGTTGCCGCCGTTGCCGCCTATCCAGCCGCCGGCGGCTCCGGCGCCACCTCGTCCTCCGACAGCGTTGCCAGCGCCGGCTGTGGACGCATTCCCGCCGCTTGAGCCGTTGCCGCCGGAACCCCCGAACAGCCCCCCCGGACCGCCGATACCGCCGAGTCCCCCGGCAGCCGATCCAGCGCCATTGGCCGTCGCGTCGCCGCCTCGGCCGCCGGCCCCTCCGGCGCCGAAGATGGGGGTGCTGTTGCCCACCCGATCGTTGCCGCCATAGCCCCCGTTGCCCCCGCCGGCCCGGCCCCCCTCGCTGCATCCGGTACCACCCGCACCACCGGCGCCGCCGGTGCCGACGATGGTGCGGCCTCCGGTGCCGCCGGTGCCGCCGGCGCCTCCCGCGAGGCCGAACGAGGCACCGGTTCCGCCTTGGCCGCCACCTCCACCGTCGCCGATGTCGCTAGCACCGCCCTGACCGCCCGCTCCACCGAAAGCGAACTCGTTCCCAACCGCAGACTGGGTCTCGGCCGCTCCGCCGTTCCCGGCGAGACCGCCGCGGCCGATGGAGGTCGCGCCCCCGTTGCCGCCCGCCCCGCCCAACGCGATCGACCTCTCTGAAACGGCTAGGCCGCCGTGGCCGCCGTCGCCACCGGTACCCCAGGTCGCCGCGCCACCGGATCCACCGGCACCTGCTGTGCTGTTTCCTTCAACGGACTGCGCACTGCCGCCGTCCCCACCGCGACCGCCGTTACCCCACAGCAGGGCGCCCCGACCGCCGCCACCTCCCACCGAAGCCATCGCACTTGTGGTGGTTCGCGTCAGGTTGATATCGGCTCCGCCCTCGCCCCCGGCGCCACCGTCGCCGACGATCAATCCCGCGCCGCCGCCGGCACCACCGGCGGTGGCCTCCGAGATCAACAATCCGGCATCGTCATACAACGCCGCCGCACCCGCGCCGCCGCGGCCGCCGTTACCCCACACCCATGCGCCGCGACCGCCGGCACCTCCAGCAATTGCCGGCTCGATCACGGCGCCCTGTTCGTCGTAGCGTGCCGCCACACCCGCACCGCCGTCCCCGCCATATCCGAAGAACAGGCCTGCGCTGCCGCCGTTTCCGCCGTTGGCCCCGTTGCCGCCGTTGCCCCACAGCAAGCCGGCGTTTCCGCCGTCGCATTCCGTGCCAACGCAATCCTCGGGAGCGTCGGTGCCATCCCCGATCAGCCAGCCACCCGGCCCCACGATCGGCCGAACATCGGCGGAGGCGAATGCGGCGGGAAGGGC
>VERS01000236.1 GCA_018882545.1 Mycobacterium sp. | reverse complement strand
GTCATGGAGGCGTTCGCCGGCTACTCGGCCTACGCGATGGAGACCATCGCCAAACGGCGTGCCGAACCCACCGACGATCTGTTCTCCATCCTGGTGAACTCCGAGGTCGACGGCGAGATGATGGCGGATGACGAGATCCTTTTCGAGACGCTGCTCATCCTGATCGGCGGTGACGAGACGACCCGGCACACGCTCTCGGGCGGAACCGAGCAGTTGCTGCGGCACCCCGATCAGTGGAGCAGTCTGGTGGCCGATACCGGCCTGGTCCCGGGCGCCATCGAGGAGATGCTGCGCTGGACGTCACCGGTGAAGAACATGGCCCGACTGGTGATGTCCGACAACGACTTCCACGGCACCTCGCTCAAGGAGGGCGAGAAGGTGATCCTGATGTTCGAGTCGGCCAACTTCGACGAGAACGTCTTCGGCGATCCGGACAACTTCCGCATCGACCGGAATCCGAATAACCACCTGGCGTTCGGTTTCGGGACGCACTTCTGCCTGGGTAATCAGCTGGCCCGTCTGGAACTGAGCACCATGCTGCGCAAGCTGGTGACCCGGTTGCCGGATCTGCGGCTGGCCGACGGCTCGCCATTGCCGCTGCGGCCGGCCAACTTCGTCAGCGGCCTGGAGAAGATGCCGGTGGTGTTCACCCCGACGAAGCCGGTGCTCGCCTAGCGCATCTTGAACTGCGGTGCGCGCTTCTCCTTGAAGGCCAGCGGGCCCTCTTTGGCGTCCTCGGAGAGGAACACCTCGATGCCGATCTTGGTGTCGATCTTGAAGGCCTCGTTCTCGTGCATGCCCTCGGTCTCGCGGATCGAGCGCAGGATCGCCTGGACCGCCAAGGGCCCGTTGTTGGCGATCACCTCAGCGATCTCGAGAGCCTTCTCGAGTGCCTGACCGTCGGGCACCACGTGGCCGATCAGCCCGTACTCGAGTGCCTCGCGAGCGGTGATGTGCCGTCCGGTCAGCAGCAGATCGCAGGCGATGGTGTACGGAATCTGGCGCACCAGTCGCACCGCTGAGCCGCCCATCGGGTACAGGCTCCACTTCGCCTCGGAGATGCCGAACTTGGCGCTTTCGCCGGCCACTCGGATGTCGGTGCCCTGCAGGATCTCGGTGCCGCCGGCGATCGCCGGACCTTCCACGGCCGCGATCAGCGGCTTGGTCAGCCGGCGTCCCTTGAGCAGACCGTCGATGCGGGACGGGTCGTAGCTGCCGTCCTTGAACGAGTCGCCCGGCGGTTTGGCGGTGGCCGCCTTGAGGTCCATCCCCGCGCAGAAGTAGCCGCCGGCGCCGGTGAGGATGCAGACCCGGATCTCCGGATCGTTGTCCACCCGGTCCCAGGCCTCGACCATGATCGACAGCATCTCGCCGGAGAGCGCATTGCGGGATTCCGGACGGTTCATCGTCACGATCAGGACGTGCCCGCGCTGTTCGATCAGGGCATCAGCCATCGTCGTCCGCCTTCCAGGTCACACTTGTGAAGAACTGTAACAGGTTCTAGTTTGGGATCCGTGGCCTTGAACATCGCTGATCTCGCCGAGCACACCATCGACGCGGTGCCCGACCGCGTGGCCGTGATCTGCGGCGACGAGCAGATCACCTTCGCCGAACTCGAGGAGAAAGCCAACCGGCTGGCGCACTATCTGATCGACCACGGCGTCAAGAAGGACGACAAGGTCGGCTTGTACTGCCGCAATCGCATCGAGATCGTCATCGCGATGCTCGGCATCGTCAAAGCCGGCGCCATCCTGGTCAACGTCAACTACCGCTACGTCGAGGGGGAGTTGCGCTACCTGTTCGACAACTCCGACATGGTCGCCCTGGTGCATGAGCGGCAATACGCCGACCGGGTCGCCAACGTGCTACCCGACGTCCCCGCCGTCAGAACCGTTCTCGTCGTCGAGGATGGCAGCGATAAGGACTACCGGCGATACGGCGGCGTGGAGTTCTACGAGGCGATCGCCCAAGGCGCCCCGGAACGGGATTTCGGGGTACGAAGCCCCGATGACATCTACCTGCTCTACACCGGTGGCACGACCGGATTCCCCAAGGGTGTGATATGGCGGCACGAGGACATCTACCGGGTTCTGTTGGGCGGCACCGACTTTGCGACCGGCCAGTTCGTGGCCGATGAATACGACCATGCCAAACAAGCCGTCGCCGCTCCGCCGATGGTCCGGTTCCCGATTCCGCCGATGATCCACGGCGCCACCCAGTCGGCCACCTGGATGGCGTTGTTCGCCGGCCAAACCGTTGTTCTGGCACCGGAATTCGACGCCGACGAGGTCTGGCGAGCTATCGAGAAGCACAAGGTGAACCTGCTGTTCTTCACCGGCGACGCGATGGGCCGGCCGCTGCTCGACGCGCTCGAGGCCGACATCGACGACCGGGATCTGTCCTCGCTGTTCCTGCTGGCCAGTACCGCCGCCCTGTTCTCACCCAGCCTGAAGGAACGCTTCCTGGAACTGCTGCCCAACCGGGTGATCACCGACTCGATCGGTTCCTCGGAGACCGGGTTCGGCGGCACCAGCATCGTGGCCAAGGGTCAGACCCAGGCCGGCGGTCCGCGGGTGAGCATCGACAAGAACACCGTCGTCCTCGACGAGGAGGGCAACGAGGTCCAACCCGGTTCGGGTGTCCGCGGAATCCTGGCCAAGCGCGGCAACATCCCGGTCGGCTACTACAAGGATGAGATGAAGACCGCCGAGACGTTCCGCACCATCAACGGTGTCCGCTACGCCATCCCCGGTGACTACGCCATGGTCGAATCCGACGGCACCGTGACGATGCTCGGCCGCGGATCGGTCTCGATCAACACCGGTGGGGAGAAGGTGTACCCCGAGGAGGTCGAGGCCGCGCTCAAGGGCCACCCCGATGTGTTCGACGCCCTCGTGGTCGGCGTTCCCGACGAGCGGTACGGACAGCACGTCGCGGCGGTGGTCGCCCCGCGCAAGGGCACCCGACCCACCCTGGCTGCACTGGACGGGTTCATCCGCACCCAGATCGCCGGCTACAAAGTGCCGCGCAGCCTCTGGCTGGTCGACGAAGTGAAACGCTCCCCGGCGGGCAAGCCGGACTACACCTGGGCCAAGGCGCAGACCGAGCAACGGCCCGCCGACGAGAAGAGGGGCACCCCCTGATGCACACCGCCCTGTGCGACTGCTTCGGCATCCGGTACCCGATTTTCGTGTTCACCCCGTCAGAGAAGGTCGCAGCCGCGGTCACCCGCGCCGGCGGGATGGGAGTGCTGGGATGTGTGCGGTTCAACGACGCCGAGGAACTCGACTCGGTGCTCAGCTGGATGGACGACAACACCCTGGGCTTGCCCTACGGCGTCGACGTGGTGATGCCGGCCACGATCCCCACCGAGGGAACAGCCGTCGACATCAACCAATTGATCCCCCAGGATCACCGCGACTTCGTCGACAAGACCCTGGCCGATCTCGGCGTGCCCCCACTGCCCGACGGCGGTCCCGGCAGCGACGGTGTGCTGGGCTGGCTGCACTCGATCGCGCGTTCCCACGTCGAGGTGGCACTGGGTCACCGGATCAGTTTGATCGCCAACGCACTGGGCTCCCCGCCCGCCGACGTCCTCGACCGGGCCCATGCCGCCGGGCTTCCGGTGGCGGCGCTGGCCGGGGCGGCCGGCCACGCCCGCCGGCACGCCGACAACGGGGTGGACCTGATCGTCGCACAGGGGTACGAGGCCGGCGGGCACACCGGGGAGATCGCCTCGATGGTGCTGGTGCCCGAGGTGGTCGACGCGGTCGGGGCGACCCCGGTGCTGGCCGCCGGCGGGATCGGCACCGGACGGCAGGTGGCGGCGGCACTGGCCCTGGGCGCCTCCGGGGTGTGGATGGGGTCGGCGTTCCTGACCGCCGCCGAATACGACCTGGGGGTGCGGGCCGGGGGTTCCGGGGGACCCTCGGTGATTCAGCAGGCTCTGCTGGCTGCCACCTCCAGCGACACCGTGCGACGGCGCATCTACTCCGGAAAGCCCGCCCGGTTGCTGAAGTCCCGGTGGACCGACGCCTGGGATGCCGACGGCGCCCCCGATCCGCTGCCGATGCCGTTGCAGAACGTTCTGGTCGCCCAGGCCCATCAGCGGATGAGCCTGTCCCAGGATCCGACGACGGTGGCCATGCCGGTCGGTCAGATCGTCGGCCGGATGAACGAAATCCGGCCGGCGGCGGCCATTATCGCCGAACTGGTCTCGGGATTTGAGTCCGCGACTCGTCGCCTCGACGCCATCCGGGAGGCCTGAGTGAATGGCGCGCAGGCACTCCTGACCACCTTGGTCGACAACGGCGTCCAGGTGTGCTTCGCCAATCCGGGAACCTCGGAGATGCACTTCGTCGCCGCCCTGGACGCCGTGCCCGAAATGCGCGGGGTGCTAACCCTTTTCGAAGGGGTGGCCACCGGCGCGGCAGACGGTTACGCCCGGATCTCCGGTGATTCCGCCGCGGTGCTGCTGCACTTGGGCCCCGGCCTGGGCAACGGTCTGGCCAACCTGCACAACGCCCGCCGCGCCCGGGTCCCGATGGTGGTGGTCATCGGCGACCACGCCACCTACCACAAGCGTTACGACGCGCCACTGGAGTCCGATATCGACTCCGTCGCCGGCACCGTAGCGGGCTGGGTGCGGCGGACGATGCGCACCGCCAAGGTCTCCGCCGACGCCCTCGAGGCCATCGCCTATGCGAGGGCTCAGCGGCGTATCGCGGCCCTGATCCTGCCGGCCGACGTCTCCTGGCATGCCGGTGCCGCGCCGGCCCTACCGGCTGCGCCGCACGGCTATACCGATGCGGTCGACAGCTCGGGAGTCGAGGAG